>JACMMK010000487.1 GCA_014379045.1 Burkholderiales bacterium | reverse complement strand
TTCGTGTTCACCACGGCGCCGGCGTCTGCCGCAACGCTGCGCGACGGCGGCGGGCTGGCGCAGGTCTATCCGCCCGCGGCGATACCCCGTAGCGCCGAAGCGGGCGCCGATCGACGAGACGAAAGCGCGGCCGCGAAACGTGAACGGTTCGACCAACGCAGGCAGCAACGGCGCGATGGGTTCAGCGACGAGCGCCGCGAAGAACGCCTGCAGCAGCGACGGGAGTTCTTCGAGCGGCGCGAGCGGATGACCCCCGACGAGCGGCGCACGCTGCGTCGGGATCTCAACGAAGCACGCGATCTCTATCGGCGCTGACCGGGCGTTCGACGAGCGCATCCGCACGACGTCGGCGGTGCGCGTCGGCGGTGCGGTTTCCGGGGTCGGTTGTCCGGACGCTACGGCTGGCGCGCGACCTGATGCGTTGACTGTTGACCTCGGGTCGGACGGGCGCGCTCCGGGTAGAATCGGTAACACCCCATGATCATTCTTGCTCTCGATACGACTGCCGATCTTTGCTCGGTCGCGCTGTTGCGCGATGACGCCATCAGCGAGCGTTCGGTCGATGCTGGCCAGGCCCATTCGCAATGGTTGTTGCCGATGATCGAGCGCCTGCTCGCCGATGAACAGGTCGCGCTCGCGCAGATCGACGCCATCGCGTTCGGTGCGGGACCAGGATCGTTCACGGGTCTGCGGATCGCCTGTGGCGTGGCGCAGGGGATGGGCTTCGCGCTCGACCGACCGCTTATTCCGATCGGGTCGCTCGAGTCGGTCGCGCTCGCCAGCGCGGCCGAGAAGTCCATCGTCTGCCTCGATGCGCGGATGGGTCAGGTGTATAGCGCGGCGTTCGAGCGCGGAGCTGACGGGGTGCTACGCACGGTGAGTGCACCGTCGGTAGGCGCGCCGGAGACGGTACCGCTGCCTCGTGGGTCCGGGTGGGTCGGGTGCGGCAACGGGTTTTCGGTGCACGCGCGCGCGCTCGAAGCGAGGCTCGGTGCGCAGGTGACCGTGGACGCGTGCGGGTTGACGCCGACGGTGCCGCACGCCCGACAGGTTGCACTGCTTGCCGCGGTCGCGTATCGCGCGGGAGCGTGGCTTGCGCCCCACCTCGCCGCACCGCGCTATGTGCGCGACAAGGTGGCGCTCGACGCATTCGAGCAGGCTGCCCTGCGCCGCGACGACGCGGCGCGCGTAGCGGGCGATGCTCGGTGAGATGCCTGGATCGATGAGTGCCCGCCTGGATCCTCGTCCGCTCACCCGGGACATGTGTCGCGGCGACCTCGCCGATGTGATCGAGGTGGAACGCCGGATCTATGATTTTCCCTGGACCGAAGGCAACTTTCGCGACGCGATCGAGGCCGGCTATCACGCGAGCGTGCTGGAATTCGACCGGCATCTGGTCGGCTATCGGGTCATGATGATCGGTCCCGGCGAGGCGCATCTGCTCAATCTTTCAATCGCGCATGCATGGCAGCGGCGCGGCTTCGGTCGGCACCTGCTCCTCGCATCGATGCGCGAGGCGCGCCTCGCTGCGGCGCTGACGATGTTTCTCGAAGTACGTCCGTCGAACGCGCCGGGAATCGCACTGTACGGCGACCTCGGTTTCCGGCAGGTCGGCGTGCGCAAGGGTTACTACCCCGCGGCGGACGGTCGCGAGGACGCCTGGGTCATGTCGCTGCCACTGTGAGGCGCCCGATCCAGGAGTGCGTGCGCTCAGGCGGATGCGCCCGATGAGCCGCCGCCGCGACGAGATGCTCGATGAAATGGGGCTCAGCCCGCGCTGGCGGTTGAAGGAGACTGCGGCGCAGACCGCGCCGGTCCCGGCGACGGCGCGCTCGTCGTCGATCGCAGCGATGGAAGCGGCTTCGACCGGCGCGCCGAGCGTCGCCAGGTCGTCGACCGATGCGATCGCCGTCCCTTGCGGCGCGGTCGGAACGGGTGTACCTACCATTCCGCCGGTCGCGTTGGAAACGGCTGCTGCGATTCCCGCGACCCCCGCGACCCCCGCAGGCGAAAGCGAACGCATTGCCCGGGTGATGCAGATGGACTGGGCCACCCTGGCCGACACCGTCTCGGGTTGCACGGTGTGCGCACTCTCGCGTACGCGCCGATGCACGGTGTTCGGTGTCGGAGACCGGCGCGCGACCTGGTTGTTCGTCGGCGAAGGGCCGGGCGCCGAGGAAGACGCCCGCGGCGAACCCTTCGTAGGGCAGGCGGGTCGCCTCCTCGACAACATGCTCGCCGCGCTGAAGATGAATCGCGGCGACGATGTCTATATCGCCAACATCGTCAAGTGTCGGCCACCGGACAACCGCGTCCCCGCAGCGGCCGAAGTCGCCGCGTGCGAGCCGTATCTGCACCGGCAGATCGAGTTGCTGCAGCCGAAGTTGATCGTGGCGCTCGGCAAGACCGCGGCGGTGACACTGCTGCGCCGCGAACAATCGATCGCCAGCATGCGCGGGCAGGTATTCCGCTACCGGGACACACCGTTGATCGTCACCTATCATCCGGCCTACCTGCTGCGCAGCCTCGCGGAGAAGTCCAAGTCCTGGGAAGACCTGTGCTTTGCCCGGGCCAAGGTGCGCGAATGGACGAGCGACGCGACGTCGGCCCCGACCGCCTGAAGGTGAGGAGCTTGTCTCGTCCAATGCGGGTCCCCATCTTGCATACGACCGTCCGACACAACAGGAGTCTCCGATGCGCCGACTACTTACCGTCCTGTCCCTCTTCGCCGCGGCGTTGCTCGGCGGGTGCGGCTACAACACGCTTCAGGTGACCGACGAGACGATCAAATCGACCTGGTCGGAAGTCATCAATCAGTATCAGCGGCGTGCCGATCTCGTTCCCAACCTGGTGGCCACCGTCAAGGGCTTCGCCGAGCAGGAGCAGGCGATTCTGCTCGGCGTCACCAACGCCCGCGCGCGTGTCGGTTCTATCCAGGCCACCCCTGAACTGGTCAACGACCCCGCGGCCTTTGCGCGCTTCCAGGCGGCGCAGGGCGAGCTTTCGTCGGCGCTGTCGCGCCTGCTCGTGGTCGCGGAGAACTATCCGCAACTTAAGTCGGACCAGAATTTCCGCGAGCTGCAGGCGCAACTCGAAGGAACGGAGAACCGGATCGCGGTGGCGCGCAAGCGCTATATCGACGCGGTCCAGGCCTACAACGTGACGGTGCGCAGCTTCCCGAGCAACATCACGGCGTTGGTGATGGGCTACAAGACCAAGGCGAACTTCACCGTCGAGAACGAGGCGGCGATCGCGCGGCCACCGACGGTCGATTTCGGCCGTCCCACGACTCCTGCAGGCGCCCCGAGCGCGCCGCTGCCGCCGGGTGGAATCGCACCGACGCCCCCGACGGTGCCGACTCCGGCCAGGTAAGGTGAGCGATTCGGCC
>JACMMK010000486.1 GCA_014379045.1 Burkholderiales bacterium | reverse complement strand
GGCGCACCCGCGCGGCGCGACCTCGCGCCGCTGCCGATCGCGCGTGCGAACCTGGCGCCCTCGCGGGAACGGCCACCGGGCTGATGCGCATGGGTCGATTCTGGCTTCCGCTCGTGGGTTTCGTCGTGCTGGTCGCGTTTCTCGCGGTGGGTTTGACGCTGAATCCCCGCGTCGTGCCGTCCCCGCTGATCGGCAAGGCCGCGCCCGCATTCCGGCTGCCGACGCTCGCCGACCCGCAGCGGCAGTTCTCGGTGAGCGATGCGCAGGGTCAGGTCTGGTTGCTGAACGTCTGGGCCTCGTGGTGCGCACCGTGCCTCGAGGAGCACCCGCTGATCGACGCGCTGTCGAAGCAAGGCGTGCCTGTGTACGGCCTCAACTACAAGGACAAACAGGACGCGGCGACGGCCTGGCTTGCGCGGCATGGCAATCCGTATGTGCTCTCTGTCGTCGACGCGAACGGCCGTGTCGGCATCGACTACGGCGTCTATGGCACTCCCGAGACCTACCTGATCGACAAGCAGGGCGTGATCCGCTTCAAACATGTCGGTCCCCTCGACCCGGCCCTGGTGGAACGCACGTTGCTGCCGATGATCGAGAAGCTGCGTCGCTCGTGAACTCGGGATCGTCGATCGGTGCACGCGTGCGGTTGCTGGTACTGGTTTCGGTGCTGTTCGCTGGCGCACCGGCGATCGCGCAGTCCCCGGTCCCTGCCATGCCGACGCCAACGCCAACGGCGCGCCCCAATGCCGACGATCCCGTGCTCGAGAAACGTCTGGTCGCCCTGACCAAGGAGCTGCGCTGCCTGGTCTGTCAGAACGAATCGATTGCGGATTCGCAGGCCGCGTTGGCGGTCGACATGCGTAACGAGATCCGGACCCAGCTGCGCGCCGGCATGTCCGACGCCCAGGTGATCGCCTTCATGGTCGAACGCTACGGCAATTTCGTCCGTTTCCGGCCCCCACTGGCCGCCACCACGATCGCGTTGTGGTTCGGGCCCGCTGCGCTCTTGCTGATCGGTATCGGGCTCCTGGTGCGCCATCTGCGGCAGCGGCGGTCGCTGACCGATGCGAACGCGGCGCGGTCGAGTGTCTTGTCGGAGGAAGAACGTGCAGCACTCGCCCGGCTTGCCGACTGAGTTCGCGTCGCGTCGCTATCGATGGCCGGCTCCATGACGCTGTTCTGGAGCCTGTGCGCCCTGCTGGTCGCAGTCGCGGTAGCGTTCGTTGCAGTGCCGCTGCTGCGCCGGCGCGGCCACCTCGGTCCCGAGCGCAGCGCGCTCAACGCCGCTGTCTACCGCGACCAGTTGCACGAACTCGAACGCGAACTGGCCGACGGCCTGATGGCGCCGGAGCAATATGCGATCGCCCGCACCGAACTGGACCGGCGTGCCCTCGGCGAAGCCGTTCCGCCGGCCCCGGCCGACGGTCTCGCCTCGCCCGCTGCACCGGCGGCGCACGGGGAATCGCAGGACGCCGGTACGCCGCAAACGCAGCAGGCAGACGCGCAGCAGAAGCCCCTGCAAAGACGGGATGCGCCCGGCCCTGCCGTAATGGCCCCCCAAGCACGCCTCGGCCAAGGTCGATGGCTCGCGCCCGCGGCCCTTGCCCTGATTCCGGTCGTGGCAATCGCCGCCTACCTGACGATCGGCAACCCGGAAGCCGTGCAGCCGCCGGATCAGCAGTTCGCCCAGATGGTCGACGAACTTGCGCAGCGCCTGGCACGCGACCCCGACGATATCCCCGGATGGGTGATGCTCGGCCGGGCCTACCAACTGCTCGGCAGGATGCCGGACGCGGTGGCGGCGTTCGAGAAGGCCAGCGCATTGAAACCGGATAATGCGGAACTGCTTGCCGGTCACGCCGACTCGCTCGCGATGGTGCAGGGCAGTCTGTCGGGGAAACCGGCCGAATTGATCGCACGCGCGCTGCAGCTCGACCCGGAGAACCAGACGGCGCTCGCCCTTGCCGCCACGGCGGCGGTCGAGGAGCGCCGGTTCGCCGATTCGATCGTGCTTTGGCAACGCCTGGGGCGCCGGGTCGACGCCGGGTCCGGCGACCGCGCCGCGATCGACCAGGCCATCGCTCAGGTGCGACAGGTTGCCGCGGCGGCCGGCGTGCGCTTGCCCGAAGACAAGGCGACGTCTGCTGGCGCGCCGGCCGACACCGTTGCGAGTTCGACTGGTCGCGCGGCAAGTGCGGCGGCGCCATCCTCCGTGCAGGCAGCGGCCGCTACGCCGGCCGCATCCGCTGCGGCCCGGATCACCGGTGAGGTGACGTTGGCGCCGGAACTCGTCAATCAGGCGAAGCCCGATGAAGCCGTGTTCGTATTTGCTCGCGCCGTCGACGGCCCCCCGGTCCCGCTCGCCGTGCTGCGCGCGCGGGTCGCGGATCTACCCCTCCGGTTCACCCTCGATGACTCGATGAGCATGGCGCCCGGCGCCCGGCTGTCGTTGCACAAGACGGTGGTCGTCGCAGCGCGGATCTCGCGCTCCGGTCAGGCGCTGCCGCAGCCTGGCGATCTGGTCGGCACCGTGACGCAGGTGCCCGTCGGTGCCACCGGCGTGCAGGTTCGGATCGCCGACATCATCCGCTGAGCCGCGCTTGGCTGTCGACTTCTGCGGTGACGCACAATTGTCCGGGCGGTGTGGCGACCGCACCACATCGGTTGAAGGCGCGCCGTCCAAGCTGACGTTTTCGCCGGCTGGAGCCACTCCGGCCTTGACCCCGGATCGGCTGCAAGCTACGGTGCGAGCGCATTCACGGGGCTGAAATTTCGCGGTCTCGGAAGGTTCACCGTTCGTTAACCCGACTGTCTTCGTGAGTGCTTACCGTCTGCCCATCCCGCGCGGAGGCGATATATGCTCAAGCTCGAACAGCACCGGTCACGACCCGCATCCCATAGTCTGACGGTAGGGTTCGCCCACTCTTCCGGCGAGGTCGAAGAAGCGCTCCGGCTGCGCTACCAGGTGTTTGCGGAAGAACTCGGCGCCCAGCTCCCCACCTGCGCGTTGGGTATCGACCAGGATGAATTCGACGAATACTGTGAACATCTGATCGCGCGCGATACCGCGACCGGCGAAGTGATCGGCACCTACCGGGTGCTGAACCCCGACCGCGCCCGGGCGCTCGGCCGCTTCTACTCCGACGCGGAATTCGACCTGAGTCGCCTCGAACACCTGCGGCCGCGCATCGTCGAAGTCGGACGCTCGTGCGTGCACCCCGACTACCGCACGGGTGGCACGATCAGCATGCTCTGGTCGGGGATCGCGCGCCACGTGCTCGCGCAGCGTTACGAATTCCTGATGGGGTGTGCGAGCATCGGACTCGCCGACGGCGGCGTGCAGGCAGCGCACATCTATAATGAGCTCCGCGAGACGGCGTTGAGCCCCCCCGAATACCGGGTGTTCCCGCGCTGTGCGCTACCGCTCGATTCGAAAGGCCTCGCCGTAGTGCCCGGGAAGCGGGTGGCGATGCCCCCGCTGCTCAAGGGCTATGTCCGTCTGGGCGCTTATGTGTGCGGCGAGCCCGCCTGGGACCCCGACTTCAACACCGCCGATCTGCTGTTGCTGCTGCCCGTATCGCGAATGACCGCGCGCTACGCCAATCACTTCTTGAAACCGCTGGAAGCCGCCGCCTGACCAGCCCGCGGCGGACAGCGTGCGCGATCACGCTGTCCGCATTGAACCCCGACCCGGAAACCCCTGCCCCGTCCTACCCGCCACGCCAACATACGGCTGGCGCCGACGCGGTGCATGGCGTGCCGGTACGTTGCTGGCGCCTCGCGCTTGCGACGGTGTTGATGGTCAAGGGTCTGGTGATCGCCCTGCTTTTGCTGAAGCGTGCCGATGTGCGATTGCGCAACCGGCATATGCAGCCCTGGTGCGCGGCATTGCTCTATGCGTTCGACGTCGAGCTCACGGTCCACGGCAGCCTGCCTCGAGACGATGCACCGGTGTTCATCGCCTGCAATCACGTGTCGTGGATCGATATCTGGCTGATCAACGCGGTCTGTCCGAGCCTGTTCGTCGCCAAGGCCGAGATTCGACAGTGGCCATTGGTGGGCTGGCTCGCGGCACGGGTCGGAACTCTGTTCATCGAGCGCGCGCGGCGAGCCGACACGCGCCGGGTCAACGATCGCATCGCCGCGCGATTGTCGGTCGTCGGCGAGCGCATCTCAGTGTTCCCCGAAGGCACCACGACCGACGGCTCGATCGTATTGCCGTTTCACGCGTCGCTGTTCCAGCCGGCGGTCGCGGCCCACGCGCGCGTGTACCCCCTCGCACTTCGCTATCGCGACGCGACAGGGGCGCGCAGCGACGCGCCGGCCTACACCGGCGACCTGTCGCTAATCGCCTCGATGTGGCGCATTGCGGGTGCGCGTGACCTGCGCGCCGAGCTGCATTTTCTGGAGCCGATCGATCCGGACACGCTGGCTCGACGCGACCTGGCCGCCCTGGCGCAGGCGCGCGTCGCACAGGCGATCAACGGTTGGTCGTGATCTGGTATTGCACCGCGGCGCGGATCTGTGCGTCGGTCAATGTCGGATTGCCACCGCGCGCCGGCATCGCGCCGATGCCCTTCAACGCCGAGGCGACGAGCGCTTCTTCGCCTTTCTTGATGCGCGGCGCCCACGCCGCCTTATCGCCGCTTTTGGGAGCCCCCGCGGCGCCACTGACATGGCAGGCGGCACAGTACAACTTGTAGACGCCCTCGCCTTCTGCTGACGCTTTTCCAGCGACAGGCGCTGCGGCAGCCACGGTCGTGGGAGGCGACGCGCCAGCCGCACTTGCAGTCGTAGGGGCCGCGGCCGGAGCCGCGACT
>JACMMK010000485.1 GCA_014379045.1 Burkholderiales bacterium | reverse complement strand
GACGTGCGCCGGCGACCGGCGCCGGCCGACGCCGGGGTGATCGTGAGCAACCCGCCGTACGGGGTGCGCATGGAGAGCCGCGAGACCCTCGCGTCGTTCTATCCGCAGCTCGGCACCGCGCTGAAGGAACAGTTCGCCGGGTGGACCGTCTACCTGATCTCCCCCGAGATGACGCTGCCCGGGCAGCTCGGCCTCAAGGCGTCGCGGCGCACGCCGGTGTACAACGGCGCGATCGAGTGCCGGTTGTTCGAGTTCCGGATGGTCGCCGGTACCATGCGCGACAAGTAACCGCGGGGCGCACGTACGCCCGGGAACGCGCGCGAGCCCCGCGAGGCAAACGCTCAGACGATGTTCAGGTGGTCGATACCGCCCATCACGTCGCGATCCTTCGATTCCGAGCTGTGCAGTTTGATCTGCAGGCGCAGATCGTTCACCGAATCGGCGTTGCGCAACCCGTCTTCGTAGGTGATGAGCCCGCCCTCGTACAGGTCGAACAGCGCCTGGTCGAAGGTCTGCATGCCCATCTCGCGCGACTTCTTCATCACTTCCTTGATCTCGTGGACATCGCCCTTGAACACGAGGTCCGAGATCAGCGGTGAGTTCAACAGCACTTCGACCGCGGCTACCCGCCCCTTGCCCTCGCGCTTCGGAATCAGCCGCTGCGAGACGATCCCCTTCAGGTTGAGCGAGAGATCCATCAGCAGTTGCGCACGTCGTTCTTCCGGGAAGAAGTTGATGATCCGGTCGAGCGCCTGGTTGGCGTTGTTCGCGTGCAGCGTGCACATCGCCAGGTGGCCGGTTTCGGCGAACGCGATCGCGTAGTCCATCGTCTCGCGGTCGCGCACCTCGCCGATCAGGATCACGTCGGGGGCCTGGCGCAGCGTGTTCTTGAGCGCGGTGTGCCACGACTCGGTGTCGACGCCGACCTCGCGGTGCGTGACGATGCAGTTCTTGTGCTCGTGCACGAACTCGACCGGGTCTTCGACGGTGATGATGTGGCCGTAGCTGTTCTCGTTGCGATAGCCGACCATCGCGGCGAGCGACGTCGATTTCCCCGACCCGGTCGCACCGACGAAGATGACCAGACCGCGCTTGGTCATCGCGACATCCTTCAGCACGTTCGGCAACAGCAGATCCTCGAACTTCGGAATCACCGAGGTGATCACGCGCAGGACCAGGCCGACGCGTCCCTGCTGCATGAATGCGTTGACGCGGAAGCGGCCGATGCCCGGCGGGCTGATCGCGAAGTTGCACTCGCGCGTCGCTTCGAATTCGGCCGATTGGCGGTCGTTCATGATCGAGCGCGCGAGGTCGGCGGTGTGCGCCGGCGTCAACGTCTGGTTCGACACCGGCACGACCTTGCCGTCCAGCTTGAATGCCGGCGGAAACCCCGCCGTGACGAATAGGTCGGAGGCCTTCTTGCTTACCATCACCCGCAGCAGTTCGTGGACGAACTTGACGGCCTGATCGCGTTCCATGGGAAAGGGGTCCTTCTCTCAGCTTCGCTCGACGTCGGTCGCGGGGGGCGCGACTCAACCGGGGAAGTTGTCCTTGTTGGCTGCCTTGGTTTTCGCCTCGGCGACCGAGACGATATTGCGCTTGACCAGTTCCTGCAGATTCTGATCGAGCGTCTGCATGCCGAACGTCTGTCCGGTCTGGATCGACGAGTACATCTGTGCGATCTTGTTTTCCCGGATCAGGTTGCGGATGGCCGGGGTGCCCATCATGATTTCGTGCGCGGCGACGCGACCCGAGCCGTCTTTCGTCTTGAGCAGCGTCTGCGAAATCACCGCACGCAGCGATTCGGACAGCATCGCGCGCACCATCTCCTTCTCGGCGGCGGGGAACACGTCGATGATCCGGTCGACGGTCTTCGCCGCCGAGCTGGTGTGCAGCGTGCCGAACACGAGGTGACCGGTCTCGGCGCCGGTCAGCGCGAGGCGGATCGTCTCGAGGTCGCGCAGTTCACCGACCAGGATGATGTCCGGGTCTTCGCGCAGCGCCGAGCGCAGCGCATTGGAGAACGACAGCGTGTGCGGACCGACCTCGCGCTGGTTGATCAGGCATTTCTTGCTCTCGTGTACGAACTCGATCGGATCCTCGATCGTGAGGATATGCCCGTAGTCGTGGTCGTTGATGTGATTGACCATCGCGGCGAGCGTCGTCGACTTGCCCGAACCGGTCGGCCCGGTCACCAGCACGATGCCGCGTGGCTGATTCGAGATCTCCGCGAAGATCGGCGGTGCCTTGATCTCTTCGAGCGACAGCACCTTCGACGGAATCGTGCGCAGTACCGCGGCGGCACCGCGCTGCTGGACGAAGGCGTTGACCCGGAAGCGCGCCAGATTGGGAATCGCGAACGAGAAGTCGAGCTCGAGGTTCTCTTCGTAGGTCTTGCGCTGCTGGTCGTTCATGATGTCGTACACCATGCCGTGCACGTCCTTGTGCTCGAGCGGCGGCAGGTTGATGCGGCGTACGTCGCCATGCACGCGGATCATCGGCGGCAGACCGGCGGACAGATGCAGATCGGAAGCCTTGTTCTTGACGACGAATGCGAGCAGTTCGGAGATGTCCACTATACTTTCCCTGGAGTTGAACTCGAATCAGCCAAACCGGGCACCTGGGGCGCGGCACGACCGGACGATTGGTCTAGATCGGCCGGAATGGGTCGCACTTGAGCTAACCGGTTCGATGCGGTTTCGACGATGCCGACCCCCGCGCTTTTGCCGCTCACCTTCAGCTGCCTCCAAGTCATTGACGCGTCGCATTAATTATGGGAGCCATCGGTGACAACTTGCAAGCTGTTCGACAACGCATCGCGCTTGCTGCCGGGGGTGCCGGACGCGATGTCGGGAGCGTGGCCTTGCTTGCGGTCAGCAAGACCTTCGGCGTGCAGGCGGTGCGCACCGCGTGGGCGGCGGGCCAGCGTGCGTTCGGCGAGAGCTATGTGCAGGAGGCGCTCGACAAGATGTCTCTGCTCGAGGACCTGTCGATCGAATGGCATTACATCGGTCCGCTCCAGAGCAACAAGTCGCGGGTCGTGGCCGAGCGCTTCGACTGGGTGCATTCGATCTCCAGCCTGAAGACCGCGCAGCGACTGTCGCTGCAACGCCCCGCGGATCGAGCGCCGCTCAGCGTCTGCCTGCAGGTGAACGTCGATGCCGAGGCGAGCAAGGCAGGCGTCGCCGAGTCGGAACTGATGGCGCTTGCGCTGGCGGTGGCGGCGTTGCCAAGGCTGCGGCTGCGCGGTCTGATGTGCATTCCGGCCCCCGCCACCGGCATCGAGGCCCAGCGCGCGGCCTTTGCGAAGTTGCGAGCCATGCAGCAGCGATTGATTGCCGAAGGGCTCGCGCTCGACACGTTGTCGATGGGCATGTCGGACGACCTCGAGGCGGCGATCCTCGAGGGTTCGACCTGGGTACGCGTGGGCACCGCGATCTTCGGCGTCCGACCGGGCGCACCGATCGACCTGGCACTCGCCTGAGACGATCCGGATGGACGAGCACCCATGAATCTGTGTTTCGTCGGCGGCGGCAACATGGCCTGCGCGCTGATCGGCGGCCTCCTCAGGAACGGTTTCGCGGCCGGCGATCTGACCGTGATCGACGTCGATGTCGCGCAACGCGAACGGTTGAGCGCGCGTTTCGGCGTCGCCGTGTTCGCGACGGTCGCGGCGGCGGCGTCCGCCGTGGCGGCGAGCGACTGTGTAGTGCTGGCGGTCAAGCCGCAGCATGTGCGCGGGGTCGCGCAGGCACTGCAACCGTTGCGCGCCAGCCAGCTGGTCGTGACGATCGCCGCCGGGGTGCGCATCGTCGACCTGGCGCGCTGGCTCGGTGGGCATCATCGCATCGCGCGCGCGATGCCCAACACGCCGGCGTTGATCGGACAGGGGATCGCCGGGCTCTATGCGGGCGCCGCACTCGAGGCGGCCGATCGCGGCGTCGTCGAGCGCATCCTGGGTGCGGTCGGTGCCGTCCTCTGGGTCGAGCGCGAGGTGCAGATCGATGCGCTGACGGCCGTGTCGGGCAGCGGACCGGCATATGTCTTTCTGCTGATCGAGGCCCTCGAGGCCGCGGCGCGCGAGGTCGGCTTCGACGCGACTCAGTCCCGGCAGCTTGCCCTGGCGACATTCGCCGGCGCATCGGCGCTCGCTGCGTCCGATGTCGACCCGCCGGAAGTGTTGCGCGCGCGTGTGACGTCCCCGGGCGGTACTACCGAGCGCGGCATCGCCGCATTCGAAGCCGGTGGCGTGCGCGCGGCGTTCGTGCGCGCGGTGACCGCTGCGAATCAACGAGCGAGCGAACTGGGGGACGCGTACGGCCGCGAGCAGGCAGCGAACTCGGACGTCGGACCTGGAGATACGATCGACCACGTCGGGCGTCCGGCCGACGGGCGCATCGATGACACGCCCGGCGCCGCCCGATGATCGCGCAGGCGCTGGCGTTCCTTATCGACACGGTCGGCACCCTGCTGCTGATCGCGTTGCTGCTCCGGTTCTGGCTGCAGGCGGCACGGGCGCCGTACAACAACCCCGTCTCGGGTTTTCTCGCCGCAATCACCGACTGGGGGGTGCGGCCGTTGCGCAAGGTGGTGCCGGGGCTCTGGGGCCTCGACCTGGCCACGCTGACACTCGCCTGGTTGATCGCGTGGCTGCTCAATTTCGTGCTCGGATTCGGGCTACGCGCGCTCGATCCGGCGTTCGACGGCGGCGCCGGCCTGGGCGCCAGCCTCGCCGGGAGCCTCGGTATTGCCGCATTGGTCGCAATGGTCCAGTTGACCCGCCTGTTCCTGTACATGTTGATCGGCGCGGTGATCCTGCAGGCGGTGCTGTCGTGGGTAAACCCCTATTCCGCGCTCTCACCGCTGCTCGATCTGTTGACGCGGCCGTTCCTGCGCCCGATCCAGGCGCGGGTGAAGCCGATCTCGGGCGTCGACCTGTCGCCGCTGATTCTGCTGATCGCCTGCCAGCTCGCGCTGATCCTCGTCGTCGGCGGGATGCAGCGCGTGATCCTGTCGCTCGGATGAAGCCGCCCGTCGGATATTTCTGGTCGGTTGCCTCAAGAAGCTGCTGCAATCGCCGTCATTGAGTGGTCAGAGCCGGATCCGGCGGGGGTGTGCAACGGTCCGGCTGCCGTCGGGCCAGAGCGGCGACGGCCCCCGCACGCCGGCTGCCCTCGTCGTAGTGCTTGCCGGATTCGACCCACCTTCCCCGCGCGATGAACAGTTCCCTCGAACAGGACGTCCTCAACTACCAGCGCTGGCGTGACCGCCTGGTCGATGCGATCGAGACGTTCCGTTCCCGGCTCGACACGAGCAAGGAGGTCAACGTCGAGCAGTCGCTGCGCATGTACGACCTGATCGAGAGCCTGCGCGGCGACCGCATGCTGCTCGCGTTCATCGCCGAATACTCGCGCGGCAAGACCGAGTTGATCAATGCGCTGTTCTTCTCGAACTACAAGCGCCGTCTGCTGCCCTCCGACATCGGGCGCACGACGATGTGCCCGACCGAGATCTTCTACGACGCGGGCGAAGCGCCCTACCTTCGCCTGCTGCCGATCGAGACGCGCGAGACCGACGAAAGCGTCGCGACGCTGAAACGCAAGCCGATCGAGTGGATCCGCATCACGCTCGACCTCGACGACGCCGACGAACTCGCGGCAACGCTGGCGAAGGTGGTCGAGAGCAAGACGGTGAGCATCGAGCACGCGCGCAGGCTCGGTTTGTACAACGAAGCGAACGTCGAGATGCTGACCTCGGGCGGCGAAGCCGGCGAGGTGCAGGTACCGGCATGGCGCCATGCGCTGATCAATTTCCCGCATCCGATGTTGAAGGCTGGGCTCGCGATTCTCGACACTCCCGGGCTCAACGCGCTCGGCACCGAACCCGAACTGACGCTGTCGATGATCCCGAACGCGCATGCGGTGCTGTTCCTGCTCGCGATGGATACCGGCGTCACCCGCAGCGACCTCGAGCTGTGGCAGCGGCATGTGCAGAACAACGTGTCGCGCTCGGTCGCCGTGCTGAACAAGGTCGATCTGATCTGGGACGAGCTTAAGAGCGACAGCGAGATCGCGCAGGCGATCAACGGCCAACTCGAATCCACCGCACGCATCCTGAACCTGCCGCGCGCCAACGTGCTGCCGATGTCGGCGCAGAAGGCGCTGATCGCACGCATCAAGGATGACCCGGTGCTGCTCGAGAAGAGCGGGGTCAAGGCACTCGAGTCGTTGCTCGCGCAGATGATTCCCGACCGTCGGCGGATCATCGCCGAGCGCGTCTCGCGCGAATTCGGCGTGCTCGTCGATACCTCGTATGAAACGGTGATGGCCAAGCTGCGCTCGACACGCACCGAACTTGCCGAACTGTCGGGACTGCAGGGCAAGAACCAGGGCATGGTCAAGAGCATGCTGGTCAAGCTGGAACAGGACCGCGCCGCGTACCAACACACCGTACAGAGCTTCCGCAATACGCACAGTGTCGTGATGAAGCAGGGCGTGATCCTCCAGTCGAACCTCGACCCCGACCGGATCGAACGCATCTGCCAGGAATACCGGAAGAAGCTCGGTGATCAACTGTTCACCGTGCGCCTGATGCGCATGATGCAGTCGTTGTTCGATCACTTCGAGAAAGAGACGGTGAAGATCCTCGGCTTCGCCAACCAGATCAAGGGCTTGGTCGACACGGTGTACGTGAGCTTCCACGACAAGTACGGCTTCGCGAAACTGTCGCCGCCGCCGTTCTCGCTCGATCGCTACAACGAGTCCATGCTGCTGCTGAAGCAGCGCACGATCGCCTTCTGCGCGAACCCGACCACGGTGATACAGCCGCAGGGTCTGGTGATCCGCAAGTTCTACGACCTGCTGGTGAGCGAGGCGACGTCGATCTTCGGTCAGGTGTCCGCCGAGGTCGATGCGTGGCTGACCCGTGCGCTGTCGCCGCTGACGATGCAGCTCAAAGAGCATGAAGACATGCTCGACCGTCGACTGCTCAGCCTGCGCAAGATCAACGACAACGTGCGTGCCCTCGACTCCCGGATCAAGGAACTCGAGCGCCTGCAGATCTCGCTCAAGCGCCATGTCGACGAGCTCGAGCAGGTGCGCGACGTGCTGCTGGTGCCCGACCTGGCGCCGATGCCCGAGGCAAAGGTCGCGTGATCGGTGTTGTGAAGGCTACTTCAGGATCACGTCGTACTGTTCCTGCCCGTAGGCCGTCTCGACCTGCAGCGATATCGGCTTGCCGATGAAGTCGCCCAGCATCGCCAGGCCAACCGACTCTTCGTCGAGGAACATGTCGATCACCGCCTGCGAGGCGAGGATGCGATACTCGCGCGCATTGAACTGGCGCGCCTCGCGCAGCAGCTCACGCAGGATCGTGTAGCAGATCGTCTGCGCCGTCTTGACCTGGCCGTGGCCACCGCAGGTGATGCAGGTTTCGCACAGCACATGCGCGAGACTTTCACGGGTGCGCTTGCGCGTCATCTCGACCAGCCCGAGACTGGTGAAGCCGTTGACGGTGAGACGTGTGCGATCGCGCGCGAGCGCCTTGTGCAACTCGGCGAGCACGGCTTCCCGGTGCTCGGGGTTATCCATGTCGATGAAGTCGATGATGATGATGCCGCCCAGGTTGCGCAGACGCAATTGGCGCGCGATCACCAGGCAGGCTTCGAGATTGGTCTTGAAGATGGTGTCGTCGAAGTTGCGCGCTCCGACGAAGCCGCCGGTGTTGACGTCGACCGTGGTCATCGCCTCGGTCTGGTCGATGATCACGTAGCCCCCCGACTTGAGGTCGACCCGGCGCGACAACGCCCGCTCGATCTCGCTCTCTACCGCGTACACGTCGAACAGCGGCCGCTCGCCGACATAGTGTTCGACGCGGGTCAGGATGTCCGGCATGAAGCGCTCGGCGAACGCGCACGCGCGCTGGTGCGTCTCGCGCGAGTCGATGATCACCCGGTTGGTGTCGTCGTCGAACATGTCGCGCAGCACCCGTAGTGCGAGGCTCAGGTCTTCGTGCACCAGCGTCGGCCCGTGCGCGGCCTTCACCGATTCCTGGATCGACTGCCAGAGTGCGCGCAGGTACGCGATGTCGCCGGACAGCTGTTTCTCGGTCGCGGCTTCAGCCACGGTGCGGATGATGAACCCGCCGGGTTCGTCGGTGGGACGCGCCCGCTCGACGATCTCGCGCAGATGATCGCGCTCGGCCTCGTCCTCGATGCGTTGCGAAATACCGATATGCGGATCCTGCGGCAGATAGACGAGCAGGCGCCCCGCCAGGCTCAACTGCGTCGACAGCCGCGCCCCCTTCGTGCCGATCGGATCCTTGATCACCTGCACGAGCAGCGGTTGCCCCTCCTGCAGGATCTTCTCGATCGGCTTGGGCGGATCGTGCGCGACGTTCGAATGGCGATGACCGAAGATGTCACCGACGTGCAGGAACGCCGCGCGCTCCAGACCCACGTCGATGAACGCGGACTGCATTCCCGGCAGCACGCGCGCGACGCGACCCATGTAGATGTTGCCGACCAGACCGCGGCTGCGCGTGCGTTCGATGTGGAGCTCCTGGACGCTCCCCTGCTCGATCACCGCGACCCGGGTTTCCTGCGGCGTGACGTTGACCAGAATGTCTTCGCTCATCGTCCTACTCCGACGCCCCGGATCGATGAATGGCGGGCGACGATGCGCGAGCCCGACTCGGCTACGTCGATCCCATCACCCTTCGGGTGACGGGTCCCTCGCCGCTTGCCTCGCGGGCTCATGGCAGATCGAATCCGGCGCGCCGCAGCAGTTCGGCGGTCTCGAACAGCGGCAGCCCCATCACCGCCGAGTAGCTGCCCTCGATGCGCGTGACGAAGATCGCCCCGGTTCCCTGGATCGCGTAGCCGCCGGCCTTGTCGAGCGCCTCGCCGCTCGCGACATAGCGGCGCACTTCGGTCGCGTCGAGCGTCTTCATTTCCACCACATTACGGGTCATCCTGAGATCGATCAGCGTCTCGCTCGCCGCCACCGCCACCGCCGACAGCACCTCGTGCGCCCGACCCGACAATCGCATCAGCATCTGCGTCGCGGCGTCCGCATCGCGCGGCTTCCCGAGTGCCTCGCCATCGACGATCACCTCGGTGTCGGCGGCGAGCACGACCCCGGGGGCCAATCCGCGTTGACGCGCCCGGGTCGCGCCGAGGCG
>JACMMK010000484.1 GCA_014379045.1 Burkholderiales bacterium | reverse complement strand
CGCGCGTGGGGCGCGCGACCCGCAGGGGCAGCGGAATGTCGCAACGAAGCCGTTCGCCGGACCCAGGCGCTGCGTGCAGCGCGCCGCGATCGACGATCACTTCACCGCGCCGGATGACGGTCACCGGCCAGCCGAGCAGCTCGCGTCCCGCGTACGGGGTGTAGCCGACGTTGTCATGCAGCATCGACCAGTCGACGGTGGTCCGGCGCTGCGGATCCCACAACGCGAGGTCGGCATCGGCCCCGATCGCGAGCGTCCCCTTGCGCGGGTGCAGGCCGTACATGCGCGCATGGTTGGTCGACGAGACGGCGACGAATTCGTTCACGGTCATGCGGCCCGACATGACGCCTGCCGAGAACAGCAACGGCAAGCGAAGTTCGATGCCCGGAACGCCATTCGCCATCTCCCTGAAATGGGTCTGCGCGCCCTTGGGCAGCTTGCCGCTCTCGTCGAAACGGTACGGCGCGTGGTCGGACGAGTAGAGCTGCAGCGTCGAATTCGCGAGCCCACGCCACACAGCCTCCTGCGCCGCCGTGTCGCGGGGAGGTGGACTGCAACACCACATCGCGCCGTCGAGCCCCGGCCGGTCGAGGTCGGCCGCAGTGAGAAACAGATACTGCGGGCAGGTCTCGCCGAACACCTGGATGCCGCGGGTTTGAGCGGCGCGGATATGGTCGATCGCCGTCGGGTCGGACACGTGGACGATGACCATCGGCTGCTCGAGCACGGTCGACAGCGCGATCGCCCGGTGCGTCGCCTCGCCCTCGGCGATCGGAGAATGCGCGACCGCGTGGAATTTCGGTGCACGATGACCGCGCTCGAGCAGCCGTCGGGCAATCCACTGGATCACCTCGTGATTCTCCGCATGCACCATCACCATCGCGCGTTCGCGTTGCGCGATCGCGAGCACTTCGAGCAACTGGAAATCGTCGAGCTTGAGCTTGTCGTACGTCATGTAGACCTTGAACGAGCGGATGCCTTCGGCGATCAACTGCGGCAACTCGACATCCAGCACTTCCGGGCGCGGGTCCGACACGATCAGGTGGAACGCGTAGTCGACGACCGCCTTGCCGGCGGCGCGTGCCGCGTAATCGTCGACCACCGCACGCAGGCTGTCGCCGCGATGCTGTGCGGCGAACGACATCACGGTCGTGGTGCCGCCGAAAGCGGCCGAGATCGTTCCCGACCGGAAATCGTCGGCACACATGACCCCGGTGCTCGAGCGCTGCTCGAGGTGGGTATGACTGTCGACGCCGCCGGGCAATACCCAACGGTCGGTGGCGTCGATATCGCGCCTGCCCGGCGCCAGCGCCTGCGCCAGCGCCGCGATGCGCCCGTCGATGATGCCGATGTCGGCGCGAAAGGTGTCGCTCGAGGTCGAGCACGTGCCGTTGCGCACGGTCAGATCGAACCCCGGGTCAGTCATGGCGCGATCCCCACCGGACTGCGCCACCCGCGACGCCGCAACTCATTTGCAGATCAGCACCGGCGTCTTCGTGTGCGCCAGGACTTTCTTGGTCTCGCTGCCGAGCAGCAGGCTCGCCAGGCCCTTGCGTCCCCCCGATGACATGATGATCAGGTCGCAGCCCTGCTCCTGCGCCACCTTGATGATCGTGTCTGCCGTGTGATAGCTGGTGACATGCACCGCAGCACTGGTCACGCCGGCCGCGCTGGCCGCCTCGGTCACCTGCGACAGGAAACGTTCTGCGCGACTGACCGCTTCGCGCTCGAAACGCGCTTCGATCTCGGGATCGAACGGGCCGGAGTCTTCGTATACTGGGGGGTAGTACTCGGGCACGACATGCAACGCGGTGATCTTCGCGCCCACCGCCTTGGCCAGGCCGAGGGCATGCTTCAACGCGATCTGAGAGCGCTCGGAGCCATCGGTCGGAAACAGGATGTGCTGGTACATTCCTCACCTCCTTCGTCGTGACGCTGGAACGCTGCCTTGGCGGATAGCCGAGCGAAACGACGCACGCGGCTGAACTGGGCTACGCGCTGGCCTAGGCGCAGGCGCGCGGCACGAGCGTGCTACGGTCCACGAAATTTCGCAAGCATCGGCGTGCACGCTCACGTCGAGGGTCAGCCCGGTTTCCCGCATCCCTGCACCTCGCCGCGCACGGGGTCCTCGCGCGCAGCGCATCCATGGCACAGTATTTCCTGATTCATCCCGACAATCCCCAGCCCCGGCTGCTGCGCCAGGCGGCTGCGATCGTGCGCGACGGCGGATTGATCGCCTATCCGACCGATTCCTGCTATGCACTCGGGTGCCAGTTGGGGAACAAGGATGCCGCCGATCGCATCCGCAGCATCCGACAACTCGATGCGGATCACCATTTCACTCTGGTCTGCAACGACCTGACCGAACTGGGGCGTTATGCGCGTGTCGACAACCGCCAGTTCCGGCTGCTCAAGGCCGCTACGCCGGGAAGCTATACATTCATCCTGGAAGCCACACGCGAGGTGCCACGACGCATGGTGCACCCCAAGCGTTCCACCATCGGTCTGCGCGTGCCCGAGCATCGCATCGTCGGCGCATTGCTCGCTGAACTGGGTGAGCCGCTGCTCAGCTCCACGTTGTTGCTGCCCGGGGATTCGGCGCCTGTCAACGACGCGCTCGAAATACGCCAGCGCCTCGAGCGCGCCGTCGATCTGGTGCTCGACGGCGGGTCGGCGGGTATCGAGATGACCACGGTCATCGACCTGACCCGCGACCCGCCCGAGATCACCCGCCAGGGTCGCGGCAGTGCAGCGATCCTCGGCCAGGCGCGGTGAGCTTGCGCCGGGGTGCTTATACTCGGTCGGATTCGAATCGCTGCGCTTACGGATAACGGAGTCGAACACGATGTATGCCGATCGCGTGCTGTCGGGGATGCGACCGACCGGCGCACTGCACCTGGGTCACTACCATGGGGTGCTGAAAAACTGGGTGCGGCTGCAGCATGAGCACGAGTGCCTGTTCTTTGTCGCCGACTGGCATGCCCTGACCACGCACTACGATACCCCCCAGGTGATCGAGCAGAACGCCTGGGAAATGGTGATCGATTGGCTGGCGGGGGGCGTCGATCCGGCACAGGCGACGATCTTCCTGCAGTCGAAAGTCCCCGAGCACGCCGAGTTGCACCTGTTGCTGTCGATGATCACGCCGCTCGGCTGGCTCGAGCGCGTACCGACCTACAAGGATCAGCAGGAAAAGCTCGCACAGAAGGATCTGTCGACCTACGGCTTTCTCGGCTACCCGTTGCTGCAGGCGGCCGATATCCTCATCTACCGAGCGAACCAGGTCCCGGTCGGCGAAGACCAGGTGCCGCACATCGAGTTCACGCGCGAGATTGCGCGTCGCTTCAACCATATCTTCGGTCGCGAGCCGGGGTTCGAAGGCAAGGCCGAAGCGGCGATCAAGCGGCTGGGCAGCCGGCGCGGCAAACTCTATCGCGACCTGCGCAGCAAGTATCTCGAGCAGGGGGATGAGGCCGCACTCGAATCGGCGCGCGCGCTGCTCGACGAAGTGCAGAATCTGAACCTGTCCGATCGCGAGCGCCTGTTCGGTTTTCTCGAAGGCGGCGGGAAGATGATCCTGGCGGAGCCCGAATCGCTGTTGACCGAAGCCTCGAAGATGCCGGGCCTCGATGGCCAGAAGATGTCGAAGTCGTACAACAACACGATCTCGCTGCGCGAGGATCGCGACACCGTGGTGAAGAAGATTCGGACCATGCCGACGGACCCTGCGCGTGTGCGCCGTACCGACCCCGGCGAGCCGACGCGTTGCCCGGTGTGGACCTTCCATCAGGTCTATTCGCCCGAGTCGGTGCAGCAGTGGGTGCAGCAGGGGTGTCGCAGCGCCGGAATCGGCTGCCTCGATTGCAAGCAACCGGTCATCGACCGCGTGCTCGAAGAGCAGGGGCCGATGCGCGAACGGGCACGACCCTATCAGGAAGACCCTTCGCTGTTGCGAAGCATCGTCGCCGACGGCTGCGAGAAGGCGCGCACGCTCGCCGCCGAGACGATGCGCGACGTGCGCGAATCGATGGGCCTCGATTACGACTGAGGGGCACGCCCAGGTGTCCGGGCGAACTCGCAGCCGCGGTACGGCGACCGGAGAGCGGCTACGGTAAACTGCGCGCGGCCATGACACTCATCCAGAACGCGACCCTCGACCTGTCGCCCGCACCCGAACTGGTCGCGAGCGTGGCGCGCATCCACGGCGCGCCGATGCTCAACGTGCCGCAGGATCTGTACATTCCGCCGGATGCACTGCAGATCATCCTGGAGAGTTTCGAAGGGCCGCTCGATCTGCTGCTGTATCTGATCCGCAAGCAGAACCTGGACGTACTCGATATTCCGATGGCGCAACTGACGCGCCAGTATCTCGAGTACATCGACGTGATGACCGATAATCGGCTCGAACTCGCTGCCGAGTATCTGCTGATGGCGGCGCTGTTGATCGAAATCAAGTCGCGGATGCTGCTGCCGCGGCCACCGTCGGCGCTACCTGAGGAGAGCGACCCTCGCGCCGAGTTGGCGCGCAGGTTGCTCGATTACGAGCAGATCAAGCTCGCGGCGCAGCGCTTGAACGCGCTGCCTCACATCGACCGCGATTTCGAGCGCGTGCATGTGCTGTTCGAACGCGAGGCGCTCGAGCTGCCGCCGCACGTCGATCCGGAAGATCTGAAGGCGGTGTGGCTTACGCTGCTCGCCCGCGCGCGGTTGAACCGGCACCATCGGATCACGCGCGAAGAGTTGTCGGTGCGCGAACACATGAGCCGCATCCTGCGGCGCCTGCAGGACCGCCAGTACGTGGACTTTTTCGACCTGTTCGAAGCCACGGCCGGGGTGCCGGTCATTGTCGTCAACCTGCTCGCGCTGCTTGAACTCGCGCGCGAGTCGTTGATCGTGATCACGCAGCAGGCACCTTTTGCGCCGATCCATGTACGGCTGGCGGGCGCCGCATCCGACCCGCCGGCGACCGCCATCGAGTTCGCCTCGACGGCGATCGAACAGAAATGACCGGGATCGCGGTGACCGAAGCGACCGACCTGCCGTTCGATGTCGAGCATGTTAAGCGCGTGCTCGAAACTGCCCTGCTGACTGCCGAGGAGCCACTGTCGATAGCGCAGCTGCGCAGGCTGTTCGACGAGGAACTGGCCGCCGAGCCGATTCGCCGCCTGCTCGAGGCGTTGCGCGCGGACTGGGAAGGGCGCGGTATCGAGCTCACGCAGGTCGCGAGCGGCTGGCGCTTTCGCGCCCGGCCGGAACTGCAGCAGTTCCTCGACCGCCTGCGACCGGAGAAGCCGCCGCGCTATTCGCGCGCGGTGATGGAGACGCTCGCGATCATCGCCTATCGCCAACCGGTCACGCGGGGGGACATCGAATCGGTGCGCGGCGTCACCGTGTCCGGTGCGCTGGTGAAAACGCTGGAACAGCGCGGCTGGGTGGAGGCGATCGGTCACAAGGAAGTACCGGGACGCCCGGCGTTGTACGCGACCACCGCACAGTTCCTCGATGACCTGAATCTGACTTCGCTCGGCGATCTGCCGCCGCTCGAAGACCTGGGGGCGCTGGTCGAGACGACGCTGCCCAATGAAGGTCCATCCATCGATGCGCCGTCTGCAGCGCCCGCTCTGGCAGGGGAGAGCGATGGGGTGACCCAGGCGCGTGAAGTGGCGCTGGTCGAGATCTTGCATGCGGTCGACGCGGTCGCCGCCCTCCACCCCGACCCAGATCCCGATCCCGATACTGCTTCGAATGCGGACCGCTCGGGCAGCGATGCGGGCGAGGACGACGGCGGCGCGGACGCCGGGTCTTCGTCGGAAGGTCGTTGAACGCATGCACACGATTTTGATCGCCAATCCGAAAGGCGGAAGCGGGAAGACTACCTTGTCTACCAATGTCGCCGGCTATCTCGCTTCGAGTGGACGTGCAGCCGTCATGTGCGATCTCGATCGACAGAAATCGGCGACCGAATGGCTGGGTTTGCGTCCCGCGGAGTTGCCGCTGATCCGCGCACTGGATACCCGCGAAGACGGCGAACTGAAGAGCGGCCGCAATTCTGACTGGTTGGTGATCGACTCGCCGGCCGGCTTGCACGGCAAGAATCTGGCGCACGCGCTGAAGCCGTCCAGGCGCGTGCTGGTGCCTTTGCAGCCCTCGTTGTTCGACATGGCGGCGACGCGCGATTTCCTCGCATTGCTCGCCGAGGAAAAGGCGGTGCGCAAGGAGAAAACGCTTGTCGGCATCGTCGGCATGCGGGTCGATGCCCGAACCCGCGCCGCGGCGACGCTCGAGGCGTTTCTGGGTCAGTTCGATCTGCCGGTGCTTGCGTTCCTGCGCGACACCGTGGTGTATGCCAACGCGGCGTTCAACGGCATGTCGATCTTCGACCTGCCTCGCCATGTCGGCGAGCGGGACGTCGAGCAGTGGCAGCCGATCGTCGAGTGGATCGACGCCACCGGAAAGCACGATTGACGGGAGACGGGCGGTGGAAGCCCGCCAACGATGCTGGCGACAAACGAGATCCTGCTCGTTGACTACCCGAGCGTGTCGTTGTATTGTCCTTGCACAGACGCGGGGTGGAGCAGTCTGGCAGCTCGTCGGGCTCATAACCCGAAGGTCGTAGGTTCAAATCCTGCCCCCGCAACCAATCAGTCAAGGGCTCGCAGCAATTGCGGGCCCTTTCCGTTTCCGGCTGTGACTTTTGTGGCCAAAGTTTGCGGCACAGCGCGCAGCGGCTTGCATCACATCTCAGCAAACCGCGCCACGTGTCGGGTGCGAGTGCGCGTCACGACGCGCTGTCCCGGAACTCACCCAGCCGGCCGCTCGTGCAATGCGCACAGGGGTGGGCCCGCCAGTACTTGCCGCGGCGAGTCCTGCGTATCCGGCTCGGTGCCGTACTGGTTGATGGGTTTGCTGCCATGGCTGAACACGCGTGTCGGGTGGCGGCCGCAACCTGTTGCGCACGGGTAAGGCTGCCTCGGTATCGAGCGGCACGGGGATGCGCGCCGCCCGTCCGCGCGAAAATATCACGTACGCGTTGCGCTGGTTGAATCTGGCCCCCGGGTGGCAGACGTGTGTCGAGTATGTCCGAACCCACGCATGGAACGCCGCATCGCCTACCGGGCCCGACGCTCGCGTCAGAGCCCGAGCGGACTTTGCTACCGGGCGGCGTCCCCTTCGCCCAGACGTCCCGTACCGAATCCACGTTGGCGCGCCTGTGCCATCGAGGGGCGCTGCACATGATGAAGAAGTTGCGTCGACTCTGGGATCAGCTGCGCTCGAGCCTCTGGCTCGTTCCGGCGCTGATCGTCATTGGCGCGGTTGTCCTTGCCGCGGTGATGGTCGACGCCGGGGCCTTGCTCGACATGGACTACCTGTTGGAGCGGTGGCCGCGTCTTTTCGGGGTAGGCGCCGCCGGATCCCGCGGGCTGCTCACGAGCATCGCGGGCTCGATGATCACAGTGGCGGGTGTCACGTTTTCGATCACGATCGTCGCGCTTACCCTGGCATCGAGCCAGTATTCATCGCGGATCCTGCAGAACTTCATGCGGGATCGCGCCAACCAGATCGTGCTCGGCGTTTTCCTCGGCGTCTTTGCCTATTGCCTCGTTGTCTTGCGGACGATTCGAGGCGGCGACGAAGTGGTGTTCGTGCCGGCAATCGCAGTGCTCACTGCGCTGCTCCTCGCATTCGTCGCCATCGGGTTCCTGATCTTCTTCATCCATCACGTGGCCGTCTCGATCCAGGCGACGAGCATCATCGAATCGGCGGCGCGCGAGACGCTCGAGGCGGTCGATAGACTGTTTCCAGCTGACGTCGGGAACCCGGTTTCCGAGGATTCGCCGCAGGCGGAGCACGCCTATCCCGGCACATGGACGATGGTTCCGTCACTGAAGACGGGATACATCCAGGCGGTCGATGCCGACGCCCTATTCGAACTTGCGCGCGAACGCGACATCGTCGTGAAAATGGAACGGGCTATCGGCGAGTTCGTCATCGAGGGGGCGTCGATTGCGTCCGTGACCGGCGGAAAGCGGGACGAGGCATTGGTTCGAACTCTCAACAAGGCGTACGCGACCGGCCGTCAACGTACCTTGACCCAGGACGCGGCGTATGGAATCCGGCAGATCGTCGACGTTGCGCTCAAGGCGCTGTCGCCCGGAATCAACGACACGACGACCGCGATCCACTGCCTCGACTTCCTGGGTGCAATCCTCGCGCGGCTAGCCACTCGCGCGATCGAGCCGCCGCGCCGAAGCGATGGGAGTCGCCTTCGACTCGTCACGCGCGGCCCGACCTTTCAGCGCCTGCTAGGCGAGTCGTTCGATCAGATCCGCCAGAACGCCGACGGCAACGTAGCGACTCTATCGCGGCTTGTCCAGATTCTGGAAATCCTCGCCATGCAAACCGAGGATCCTCATCGCCGATCGGCGATTCGCCAGCAGGCCGCGCTCGTAATTGAGGTCGTCGACCGCAGCGTTCCCGCCGCGTACGACCGCGCTTCGGTTCAAGCAACGTACGCTCGCCTCGTTTCGTTGCTCGACGCGAAAGGATAGTTCATGGAACGCTGGATTGGATGACGCTGGCATCGGGCTGGCCTCGGCCACGTTCGAGGTCGCGGGCCTGCCGCCGCTTCGCATCGAGCGCAACGCGGCACGTCTGGCATGATCGAGTGCAAATGCGATCCACGCATCGCTGCTCCCGCGGCGATCGCGATTGCGTGATTCGCCACGCAGGACGACGCTAAGTCACCCTCGCATCGGATGGAGCACGTTCGTATCTCATGTACATTCGAGCGCGCCAGCCTTGAGATCACCGCAAGCCGTAGCGTCAGCGCCCACCGCGCGGGACGCGAACACCGCGCGATTCGGTCTTCGTGGCGCAGCATTTGCTAGATAAAAGGTTTCGATGAACCGACGGGGTCTTTCCACGATGCACGTTTCGCTGAAGTTTTCTTTCGCCGCCATGCTCGCCAGCGCGGCCATGCTGCCTTTCGACGGGGTTTACGCTCAGGGCGCCTATCCGAACCGCGCGATTCGCCTGGTGGTGCCGTTCGCACCCGGCGGCATTTCGGACGTGCTGGGACGCATCATCGCGCAGCGGCTGGGCACCTCGTTCGGGCAACAGGTGGTTGTCGACAACCGGCCTGGCGCGGGGACGACGATCGGCGCCGGGATCGTTGCGAAGGCCAATCCCGACGGCTATACGATCATGATCCAGGACATCACGACACACGCGATCAACGCCACGCTTTATTCGAAGCTGCCGTATGACTCCGTTCGTGATTTCACCGGAATCACGCTCGTCGCGGCAACGCCGCTCGCGCTCGTCGTGAATCAGAATCTCCAGGTCAAGACGCTTTCCGATCTGACTGCGATGATCCGCGCGAAGGGCGGTCAGATGAACTACGGGTCGTCGGGCAACGGCACGATCCTGCATCTGGCGGCCGAGAGCTATCGCACGTCGGCCAAGCTGGAGATGGCGCACATTCCATATAACGGCAGTGCGCCGGCGGTTGCGGCGCTGCTGGGGGACCAGGTCAACCTCGTCTTCGCGACGATGCCGGCAGCCTTGCCTCAGATCAAGGCGGGCAAGGTTCGCGTGCTCGCGGTGACGACGCCCAAGCGAAATGCCTCGCTGCCCGACGTACCGACGATGGCCGAAGCAGGCCTCGCAGGTTTCGATCTGGTGTTGTATAGCGGCATCATGGGTCCCGCGGGAATGGCGAAGGAAGTGATCTCGCGTCTGCACGCCGAGATCGTGAAGATCATCGGATCGACCGAGGTCCGCGACATCCTGGCGGCGCAAGGCGCCGAAGGCATCACGTCGTCGCCAGATCAGTTCGGCAAGTTCATTCAGTCCGAGATCGTCAAGCTCGGGCGCGTGGTCAAGGCGTCAGGGGCGAAGATCGAGTAGCGCGACTCTCGTTTATCCTTGCCGATCGAATTGACCGCAGAACGCCTGGAGCATCGGATGATTCCTTCGCAACGCATTCCCTTCGATCCGATCGTCGAGCGCAAGCCGCTCAGACTCGACAACGCACGTCTAATCGTCTGGCCGATCGTCAACGTCGAGGTGTGGCGCATCGAACGCGCGATGCCGCGCCAGGTGCTGCCCCCGCCCACGCATGTCACCAGCTTGCCGGACGTGCCGCACTGGGGGTGGCATGAATACGGCATGCGCGTCGGCTTCTGGCGCATCAAGCAGGTGCTGGATCGTCTGAGCATCACACCGACTCTCGCGATCAACGGTGCCGTGTGTACCGACTACCCCCAGGTCGCGGCCGCGGCGCTTGCGTCGGGTTGGGAGTTCATGGGGCACGGCTACGATCAGCGTCCGACGCACCAGGAGCTCGACGAACGCGCGACGATCGCGCGCACCGTCGAGGCGATCGCGGCATTCACCGGCAAGGCCCCCGTCGGCTGGCTCGCTCCGGGACTGACCGAGACGCTCGACACGCCTGATTTCCTCGCCGAGGCGGGGATCAAATACACGGCGGACTGGGTGATCGACGATGAACCGTGCACGATGCACACGCGCTTCGGTCCGCTCGTGACGATGCCGTACACCGTCGAGTTGAACGACATTTCGATGATGATGGTGGCACGTCACAACGCCGCGGAATTCGAACAGCGCTGTATGGATTATTTCGACTGCGTCTATGGCGAGTCGGCAGACCGACCGAAGGTGATGGCGATTGCGGTGCACCCGTATATTTCGGGGGTACCGCACCGTATTGCTTATTTCGAGCGCGTATTCACGCGGCTTGCGCAGCAGCCCGGGGTCGTGTTCTGGACCGGTGAGAAGATCCACGATTGGTACGTGCAGCAGCGCGGGTTGGCGTCGTAACCGGCTGATTCGGTTACGTGGTCAGGAAATGCCCGATTAATTGCGATAATCTTCAATCCACTGTTGCATAGGTCGGGCAGTAGCGCTATTATTCGCCTCCCCGTTCACCGCCTCACTGCAGATTCGCCGTGCTGTTCAGCGAGTCGAATGCGTCAAGCAGGGGGCTGATGAACGAAGCCGCGCATGTAGTGGTATGCATGAGCGGGTACGCCGTGATGGCGTTTGCTCTTTAACAAACTACAGCCGATAGGTGTGGGTGCTTGGTGGAAGCGGGTGGAAGGTTGACTTTTGGGTGGCGCGAGCTGCTTTGGAGGTTGGCTGGAAGCTTGAAGAGACTAAGTGCTTGCACGAAACGAAGGAAGCTT
>JACMMK010000483.1 GCA_014379045.1 Burkholderiales bacterium | reverse complement strand
TAGCCGAGTCGGGCTCACTCATCGTCCCGGGCGGCGCCTTCGATCCGGGAAATCGGCGATGGACGATGAGCACGCGAGGCCCGCGGCGAGGGACCCGTCACCCGACGGGTGACGGCATCGACGTAGCCGAGTCGGGCTCACTCATCGTCCCGGGCGATCCTTCGATCCGGGGATCTTGGCGATGGACGCTGAGCGCAGGGAAGGCAGCCTGATGCTCGTCCTCGACCACGATCGCGCGGGCGGTTACTGGGGAGCTGTATACGTATTCGCCGCGATCAAGGGGCTACAGGTCGTGATCGATGGCCCGGTGGGCTGCGAGAACCTGCCGGTCACCTCGGTCCTGCATTACACCGACGCATTGCCGCCGCACGAGTTGCCGATCGTCGTCACAGGTCTGGGCGAAGAGGAACTGGGCCAGCACGGTACCGAGGGCGCGATGAAGCGGGCGCATGCAGCGCTCGATCCCGATCTGCCCGCGGTGGTGGTCACCGGCTCGATCGCCGAGATGATCGGCGGTGGGGTCACGCCGGAAGGCACCGGCATCGCGCGCTTCCTGCCACGCACGATCGACGAAGACCAGTGGCAAAGCGCGAACCGCGCGATGTACTGGTTGTGGACCGAGTATGCGTCCAAGCGCGGCACGATGCCCGAGCGTCGGCCGGTCAAAGAAGGTGACCGTCCGCGCGTGAACATCCTGGGTCCGAGTTACGGCATGTTCAACTCGCCGAGCGATGTCGCCGAGGTGCGGCGCCTGGTCGAGGGCATCGGCGCCGAGGTGAACATGGTGTTCCCGCTCGGCAGCCATCTGGCCGACGTGCGCAGACTGGTCGATGCCGACGTCAACATCTGCATGTACCGCGAGTTCGGCCGGATGCTGTGCGAGGCGCTCGAGCGCCCGTATCTGCAGGCGCCGATCGGCTTGCACAGCACGACGAAGTTCCTGCGCTCGCTGGGCGGGATGCTCGGGCTCGACCCCGAGCCGTTCATCGAACGCGAGAAGCACACGACGATCAAGCCGATCTGGGATCTGTGGCGCTCGGTGACCCAGGATTTCTTCGGCACCGCGAGCTTCGCGATCGTCGCCAACGAAACCTACTCGCGTGGCGTGCGCCACTTCCTCGAAGACGAACTGGGTCTGCCGTGCACCTTTGCGGTCGCGCGCCACGCCGGTGCGAAGACCGACAACGAAGCGGTACGCCGGATGGTGCGCGAGAAGACGCCGCTCGTGATGTTCGGCAGCTTCAACGAACGCATGTATCTCGCCGAGTGCGGCGCCAAGGCGTCCTACATTCCCGCTTCGTTCCCCGGTGCGATCATCCGTCGCCACACGGGCACCCCGTTCATGGGGTACGCGGGTGCGACCTACCTCGTGCAGGAAGTGTGCAACGCGTTGTTCGACGCGTTGTTCCACATGATTCCGCTCGGCACCGATCTCGATCGGATCGAGGCGACTCCGGCGCGCTTCCATGCCGAGCTCGCGTGGGACGAAGACGCGAAGGCGGCCTTCGACGAACTGGTCGAGGCCTACCCGGTGCTGGTGCGGATCTCGGCGGCCAAGCACCTGCGCCGGGTTGGCCTCGACCAG
>JACMMK010000482.1 GCA_014379045.1 Burkholderiales bacterium | reverse complement strand
CGCCCCAGGGACTGTAGGTATATCCGAACGACACAATTCGCGCGCCGGTGCTTCGTCCCTGCCCCGTCATCCATCGCGCGGCTACGGCAAACCCGAGCGCATCGTTGACGCCTGCCGGATCATGCTCGACGGTCCGATCGGCGCGGCGGCCTTCAACAACGAGTTCGGCCGACCCAACCTGTGCGGCTATTTCCGCACGTTCGAAGTCACGTTCGCCGGCGAACGCCGCGGCTATCACAAGCCGATCATGCTCGCCGGTGGGCTCGGCAGCATCCCCGCTGCGGGGGCGCTGAAGGCGAAGGTGTCCGCGGGCGCACCGCTGCTGCAACTCGGTGGCCCCGGCATGCTGATCGGCATGGGGGGCGGGGCGGCCTCCAGCGTTGACACCGGTCAGAACACCGCCGATCTTGACTTCGATTCAGTGCAGCGGGGCAACCCCGAGATGCAGCGGCGGGCACAGGAGGTGATCGACCGGTGCTGGGCGCTCGGTGCCGACAACCCGATCCTCTCGATCCACGATGTGGGTGCCGGTGGCCTGTCCAACGCGCTGCCCGAACTCGCGCACGGGGCCGGGCTGGGTGCGCGCTTCGACCTGCGCGCGATTCCGATCGAAGCACGCGGCATGTCGCCGATGCAGATCTGGAGCAACGAGTCGCAGGAGCGCTACGTGATCGCGCTCGACCCGTCCAAGCTCGACGTGTTCCGCGAGATCGCCGAGCGCGAACGCTGCCCGTTCGCGGTAGTGGGCAGCGCGACCGACACGCCGCAACTGGTGGTGATGGACAGCGTGCTGCACGCGCGTCCGGTCGACATGTCGATGGACGTGCTGTTCGGCAAACCACCGAGAATGGTGCGCGATGTCGAACGTCTCACGCGCCCGACGCGGGCGCTAGCGTTGGCCGGCCTCGATCTGCGCGAAGCGGCGCATCGGGTGCTGCGCCTGCCGGCGGTCGCCGACAAGTCGTTCCTGATCACGATCGGCGATCGCAGCGTCGGCGGGCTCACCGCACGTGATCAGATGGTTGGCCCGTGGCAGGTGCCGGTGGCCGACTGTGCGGTCACGTTGTCGGGGTTTCGCGGCTACACCGGCGAGGCGATGGCGCTCGGCGAGCGCAGCCCGCTGGCACTGATCGACGCGCCGGCCTCCGGACGCATGGCGATCGGCGAGGCGCTCACCAACATCGCTGCGGCGCCCAACGCCGGGCTGGGCGCGGTCAAGCTGTCGTGCAACTGGATGGCGGCGGCAGGGCACCCGGGCGAGGACGCGGCGCTGTTCGATACCGTGCACGCGGTGGCGATGGAGCTGTGTCCTGCGCTCGGCCTCGCGATTCCGGTCGGCAAGGACTCGTTGTCGATGAAGACCGTATGGCGCGATCCGGGACAGGAGGGTGGCGATCGCGCCGTCGTGTCGCCGATCTCGCTGATCGTCTCGGCGTTTGCGCCGGTCGCCGATGTGCGCGACACGTCGACGCCGGAGCTGCGCACCGACGTCGGCGATACGCGCCTGGTTCTGCTCGATCTGGGGCGCGGCCGCTGCCGCCT
>JACMMK010000481.1 GCA_014379045.1 Burkholderiales bacterium | reverse complement strand
CGTGAAGCGGGCGCGCTCATGCCTCGCCACCAGCGGCGAGACGCCACGACGGTGCGACGCCACGCGCGCGCTCGGGAGCGGCGCGCAGTACTGCCCTGCCGCGCTCGGACAGCAGCGCCTCGAAGTATCGGATCGTCTCGCCGAGCCCGTCGCGAAGCGCCACTTTGGGGACCCAGTCCAGTTGTTCCCGCGCGAGTGAGATATCCGGGCAACGCTGCATCGGATCGTCCTGCGGCAGCGGCTTGAATTCGATCGTCGAGCGCGATCCGGTGAGTTCGATCACGAGTTCGGCAAGCTCGCGGATCGTGGACTCGACCGGATTGCCGAGATTGACCGGACCGACGAACGCGTCATCGGACGCCATCATGTCGACGAAGCCTGCGATGAGATCGTCGACATAGCAGAACGAGCGTGTCTGCTGCCCGTCGCCGTAGAGCGTGATCGGCTTGCCGGACAGCGCCTGGACGATGAAATTCGACACCACACGCCCGTCGTTCGGATGCATTCGGGGGCCGTAGGTATTGAAGATGCGCACGACCTTGATACGCAGCTTGTGCTGCCGGTGATAGTCGAAGAACAGTGTCTCGGCGCAGCGCTTGCCCTCGTCGTAACAGGAGCGCGGACCGATCGGGTTGACGCGCCCCCAGTAAGCCTCGCGCTGCGGATGCACTTCAGGGTCGCCGTACACCTCGCTGGTGGACGCCTGCAGGATGCGCGCCTTCACCCGCTTCGCCAGGCCGAGCATGTTTATCGCGCCATGGACGCTCGTCTTGGTCGTCTGCACCGGATCATGCTGGTAATGCACGGGCGAGGCAGGGCAAGCCAGGTTGTAGATGTCGTCGACTTCTACATACAGCGGAAACGTCACGTCGTGGCGCACCAATTCGAACCGCGGGTGCGCGAGCGATGCGGCGAGATTGTCCTTGTTGCCAGTGAAGAAGTTGTCGACGCACAGCACATGATGGCCGCAGTTCAACAAGGTCTCGCACAGGTGCGACCCGAGGAAACCGGCGCCCCCCGTCACCAGTACGCGCCGTTGCAGTTCATCGCGCATTGCCGCCTCCCGATCAGCGCCCCTCCCGTTGCGGACCTTACAGCCGGGACACGACTGACAGGCGCGAGCGGGTGTCTGGCGACGATGCATCGAATCCTTGCCCCCCCGGGAAGGACGTGCAGACTTCGACCAGAGTCGGCGATTATGTATCCGGATTTCCCCCATGGCAATCCTGTCCAGCACTTTAACCGCGCGTTCACGCGCGCGACAAGGCGGAACTAGCGGTCAGCGATGAGCAAAGCTCCGCGGGCTTTCCCCCAAAGTGGGATTGCCTACTCCCGCAGGCCTGCGCTGCCGCGCCTCAGCCGTGCGCGCGGAGTTGCGCCGACCGGTTGCACAATCGTCACCGCCGGATGACGCGTTGCATCAATGCCACCATGTGCACGGTGATCCACGCCGCCAGCGTGGCCCCGATCGCGTCGGCGGCGAGGTCCGCAAAATCACTGTCGCGGCCCGGCAGCCAGCGCTGCAGTGTTTCATCCAGCGCACCGGTGGCGACTGCGAGCAGGATCGCCGCGCCAATGCGACGTCCTCCGAGGCCGATGCACCAGCTGGCCGCAAGCGCTCCATAGGTCAGCGCATGTACGACCTTGTCCCACGGTGGCACGATCAGCCCTGCGGCCCCGGGCTCGCGCCCGCCGAGCAGGATCGCAGCCGAGAGTGCCAGGGCGGCGCCGAGGCCGAGCAGACGCAGCGCGAGGGGCAACACCGCGGGCGAAGGTGGATTAATGGCCGAGAGTAACGCGGGGGTTGCGCCGGAGCCACGCCCGCGAGGGGGGCTGTGCGTCAACGCCGGTCCCGTATCGACTCAGCGTCTACGCCGACGACGCGCCGATACAACCCGGCATCAGTATCGGCTTCCGTGCCGATTACCAGCACCGAGCTGGTTGCATCGAGTGCGAGCGCCTCGCGCAATCCAGGATCGGCACAGACAGCGACGAGCCCGGCGAGGCCGGCCGCGCCCGACTCACCCGCAACGATCGGTCGATCGAACTGGTACGACGGGTTTCGCTCGGTCATGGACCCCGGCGGCGCTGTGTAGGCAACCGTTCCCGCGAGCGCTCGCATCGTGCGCAGCGCGGCCGCGTCGGGGATCGATACGGCGGCAGCGGCCAGCACCGCGAGGATCTCCCAGGCAACGAGCGACGGTTCACCGCAGGCGAGGCCGGCCATCACGGTATCGAGCTCGCCGATGACAGTCCGTGACACGCCTGCCTGCAGGCTGCGCAACAGGCAGTCCGCGCGCTCGGGTTCGACCAGCACGAAGCGCGGCGGTCGCGCGGCCCAGCATCGATCGAAATGCACCGCCATTGCGGCGGCAAAGCCGCCGACCCCGGTCTGCAGGAACACATGCGTCGGCGTCTCTGCTGGCAGGGCGTCGACGCACTCCTGCGCAAGCACTCGGTAACCCTGCATCACCTGCAGCGGAAGGTCGCGATAGCCTTCGTACGATGTATCGGAAACGACTGTCCAGCCGTTCCCGCGCGCGCTCTCGTCGGCGCGGCGCACGGCATCGTCGTAATTGCCTTCTACCCGCACGACATACGCAGCGTACGCTTCGATCGCGGCCACCCGCGCGGCGCTCACGCCAGCATGGACGAAGATCGTGCACGCGCAACCGGCCAGCTGCGCGCCCCACGCGACCGCGCGGCCGTGATTGCCATCGGTCGCGCAGCACACCGTCGGCAAAGCGGCGCCGCAGCGTCGCGCCTCGCGTACGAGACGCTCGACCGCGTACGCCCCACCGAGCGCCTTGAAGCTGCCCAGGCCGAAGCGCTCGCCTTCGTCCTTGTAGCGCAACCGACCAATGCCGAGGCAGTCCGCCCACCCTGCAAGGTCCACGAGCGGTGTCGGTGCATAGCCCGGCCACCCCGTGATCGTCATGTGCGCCTCGACGAACCCGGCGTCGGGCAACACGGCCGCATCGAGCACTCGCTGCGGGCCCCCGCTTACCCAGTAACCCGCGACAGGCGCGGGCCCCGACGCGGAATCGAGGGCTCGATCGAGCGCAGTCAAGCGTTGCGGCTCAATCCGCCTTCGCGCCGGAGGCGCGCACCACCGGCCCCCAGCGGGCGACTTCGGTCTCGACGAACCTGGCGAACTCGGGGACACTCATCGCCACCGTGCGCAACCCTTCCCCCGACATTCTCGACCTCACCTCGGGCAGCGCCATGATGCGCAACACCTCGCTGTTCAACCGCGTGACGATCGCCGCTGGCGCACCGACCGGGGCGAACATGCCGGTCCAGTTGTTCACTTCGAACCCGCTCAATCCGGCCTGCGCGAGTGTGGGCACGTCGGGCAACGCCCCCGAGCGGCTCGCGCCCAGCACTGCGATGCTGCGCAGGCGTCCGGCCTTGACGAACGGCAGCACCGTCGGCAGCGTCGCGAACACGAGCGAGGTCTGGCCGGCGATCAGATCGGCGATCGCGGGCACGTTGCCCTTGTAGGGCACATGCGTGATGTCGACCTTCGACATCGATTTGAACAGCTCGCCGGCGAGATGCCCGGTCGTGCCTGCCCAGGCGGAGCCGTAGGTGAGGTCTCCCGGGCGGGCACGCGCCAAAGCGAGCAACTCCCTCACCGTCTTCACCGGCAACGAGGGGTGCGCGACCAGCAAACCCTCGGCCTCGACGACGAAGGCGACGGCGGCGAAATCCTTGATCGGGTCGTACGGCAGCTTCGGAAACAAGGTCGCGTTGATCGCGTGCGTACCGACCGTGCCCATCACCAGCGTGTAGCCGTCGGGCGCACTGCGCGCGACGAGCTCGGCACCGATGTTGCCGCCGGCACCGGTGCGGTTCTCGATCACCGTTGCCTGCCCCCAGGTCTCGGTGAAGCGCTGGCCGAGGATGCGTCCGAACACGTCGGAGAATCCGCCGGGCGGAAACGGCACGACGATGCGGATCGGCTTCACCGGCCAGGTAATCGCCGCCGGTCGCGCGTACGCCGGCGCCAGAATCGACCCGGACGTCGCTGCTGCCAGCATCCCCAACAAGAAACTTCTGGCCATCGCGAACGCGGACGCGCGCCTCACAGCGACATCTCCGGCAACGTGACGACATCGATGCCCTGCCGCTCGAGCGCCGCGCGCACCGCAGTGGCGACCTTGACACCGGTCGGCTCGTCGCCGTGTACACAGAACGTGTGGATGCGCGTCGGGATCCGCTTGCCGCTGCGCGAGATCAGCGCGCCTGCCTCGATGAACGAGAGCACCTGGCGTATCGCCACCTCCGGGTCGGTGATCATCGCGTCGGGCTCGCGGCGCGAGGTCATCTTTCCGGAGTCGCCGTAGGTGCGGTCGACGTACGCCTCTTCGGCCACGCGCAGGTCGAGCGCGCGCCCCGCTTCGACCATCTTCGAGCACGCGTTGGCGACGAAGATCAGTTCGCGATCGACCGAACGGATCGCACGTCCGATCGCCAGCGCGACCTCGAGATCGTCGTGCGCCATGTTGTTGAGCGAGCCGTGCGGCTTCACATGCGTGACCCGCTCCCCTGCCCCGTGTGCGATCCCGGCCAGCGCGCCGAGCTGATAGGCGACCATGTACTCCAGATCGCGCGCGTTCATCCTGATCTCGCGCCGACCGAAGCCCCACAGGTCGTTGAAGCCGGGGTGGGCGCCAATCGATACGCTGCTCGCCTTGGCCAGCGCGACCGCGTCGGCCATCACCGTCGGATCACCGGCGTGAAAACCGCAGGCGATGCTCGCCGACTTGATCACGCTCATCAGCCCGGCATCGTTGCCGACTTCGAAGCGGCCGTAGCTCTCACCCATGTCGGCGTTGAGATTGATCGAGGTCATGCGCGTCTCCTGTGATGGCCGTCACGTACCGTCGGACGCCTGTGCCCGACGTCAGTCTATCGTCGCGCCGGTCGCCTTCACCACCTTCGCCCAGATTTCCGCGTCGCGTTTGATGATCGCGCCCAGTTCCTGTGGCGTCGAGGTGACGATCTCGACGCCCTGTGCGGTGAGCTTTTCGCGCACATCGGACAGGGCCAGCACCTTGAGGATCTCGGCGTTGAGACGATTGACGATCGCCGCAGGCGTCCCGGCGGGGGCGAGGAACGCCTGCCACGAAGTCACTTCGAACCCCGGGAACCCGGCCTCGGCGATCGTCGGTATCTCGGGTGCGGCCGGCGTGCGCTTCGCCTGGGCAACGCCGATCGCGCGCACGCGCCCGGCGCGCACCTGCGCGATCGCGGTCGGAATGTTGTCGAACATCAGCGACACCTGGCCCGCGACGAGGTCGAGCATCGCCGGTGCCCCGCCCTTGTACGGAATGTGATTCATCCTGATGCCCGCGCGCAGGCTGAACAGCTCGGTGGTGAGGTGAGGGAGCGCGCCGGTACCGGTCGAGGCATAGTTCAACTGCCCCGGCTGGGCGCGTGCGAGCGCGATCAGGTCCTTGACGTTCTTGACCGGCAACGACGGGTGCACGACCAGCAGCACCGGGGTCACCGCCGCCATCGCGATCGGCGCGAAATCGGTGAACGCGTTGTACGGAAGCTTCGGGTAGAGAAATGGCGCGATCGACTGTGTCGCGGTGACGCCGATGAACAGCGTATAGCCGTCGGGCGCCGCCTTGGCGACGAAGTCCGCCGCGATCGTGCCGCCGGCGCCGGTGCGGTTCTCGACCAGTATCGTTTGCCCGAGTGCCTCGCCCAGCCTCGCCCCGACGACACGTGCGAGGATGTCCGAGATGCCGCCGGGGGCGAAGCCCGCGACGAGCCGGATCGGCTTGTTCGGGTACGCCGGGGCTTGCGCCGATGCGCCAGTGCCGATGCAGAGCGTCGCAGCGGCGACCGATGCGAGAGCAAACGACGCGGGTTTGAACCGCAGGTTGGGCATGAGATTCCTCAGAATTGATCGGACAGTAGTCAAGCTGCCGTGGTGAGACATGCCAGCATCCAGAATTGACATGTCACAGCAGGGGTTCTAGAATATGGTCTTGTTGCGTTTCGGTGGAGCAGTCCGTGTCCGATTTGACGATGCCCGAGGCAGTAACTGCAGTCGCCCTTGCGGTCGACGCGGCGCCCCGCGCGCCCAAGCGCGACACGGGCGCCGAGCCGCTGCTGAACGACCAGGCGTACGAGCGGATCAAGCGCGACGTCATCGCGTGCGTGCTGCCGCCCGGGTCGAGTATCTCCGAGTCGCAACTGGGGGGGCAGTATCGGCTCGGCAAGGCGCCGATCCGGATGGCGCTGCAACGTCTCGCGCATGAGGGTCTGGTGCGCGCGTTGCCGCGCCGCGGGTATGTGGTTTCTCCGGTCACGTTGCAGGATATCCAGGACATCTTCGAGTTGCGACTTCTGCTCGAACCGCAGGCAGCGCGTCAGGCCGCAGGCAAGGTTGATGCCAGCCGCCTGAAGCTGCTCGACGACGTCTGTCGTGCCGGTTACCGGCCCGGGGATGTGGTCGGCACGCAGCGCTTTCTCGAGGCAAATGCGAGTTTTCACGTCACCATCGCGCAGGCCACCGGCAATCAGCGACTCGCGCACCTGATCGAGGCATTGCTCGACGAAATGACGCGGCTGCTGCACATGGGCCTGACTTCGCGCGATCGGTCGAGCGAGATGCAGCATGAGCACGGCGCACTGGTGAAGGCGTTGCGCCGGGGCGACGGCGACACTGCGGCGCTGATCTGCCGCGAACAGATCGAGGCCGCGCGCACGATGGTGCTGCACGCGGCGCTGAACAGTCGCGCGATGCTGACGATGGCGATCCCGACCGCAGACCTCGGATGACGCCCGCGCTGCAAAAGCTGATCGACTGCACTGCGGCGGCGGCACCGCGCGACGGTGCACTGCGACCGCAGGCGCTGCTCAGCGCGATCCGCGGCTCGCTGTTCGACATCGACCTGCTCGCCCACGAGCATCGGCGCGCGAACCCCGATACCTACACCCGGCATCTGCTCCATGCCGATCCGAACGGGCTGTTCTCGATCCTTGCGATCGTATGGAGTCCCGGGCAGGCGAGCCCGGTTCACGCCCACCACACCTGGTGCGCGGTCGGGGTCTACGCGGGCGAACTGACCGAGTGTCATTATCGGGCTGCGCCCGGCGATGTGTATCCAGTCGAAGTGAAAAGCGTCCGACGCGGTGTCGGCGATTCGTGCTTCGATGCGGGACGCGACGGGATCCACCGCATCGCGAACCTGTCCGATCAACTCGCGATTTCGATTCACGTCTACGGCGTCGGTGCCGACAGGATCGTCACCGGCATCAATCGCGTCTACGCGATGCCTGTCTAGCGTCCAGCGCTTCACCCTACAAGAACGGAGTTTTCGATGCGCGCAGTCGTGCTGAAGTCCCATGGCCCTCTCGACAACCTTGAATACGTTGCCGATTACCGCGACCCGGTAATCAAGGACGGGCATGTCATCCTGCGCACGCGTGCGACATCGTTCAACTATCACGATGTGTTCACCGTGCGCGGCATGCCGGGCATCAAGGTACCGCTGCCGGTGATCATCGGCCTCGATCTGGCCGGCGAGATCATCGAAGTCGGCGCCGGCGTCGAAGGGTGGAAGGTTGGCGATCGGGTTCTGGTCAATCCGCTCGACCCGAAGATCGGCTTGATGGGCGAGATGATGGACGGCGGGCTTGCCGAGAAATGCCTGGTCAACACGCAGCAGCTGATTCCGATGCCCGACGGCGTCAGCTTCGAGGAAGCGTGCTCGCTGCCGGTCGCCTACGGTACCGCGCACCGGATGATCGTCACCCACAATACCGTCAAGCGGGGCGACAAGGTGCTGGTACTCGGCGCCTCCGGCGGCGTCGGCACCGGTTGCGTGCTGCTCGCGAAATTGCTGGGTGCCGAAGTGATCGCATGCGCGTCCAGCGCCGACAAGATCGAGCGGCTGAAAGAGCTTGGTGCCGACCACGTGATCAACTACAAGGACACCGATTTCTCGAAGTGGGTCAACGAGAAATACGGCAAGCCGCAGCGTCGCTCGTACGAAGGCGGCGTTGATGTCGTGATCAACTTCACCGGCGGCGACACCTGGGCGCCGTCGCTGAAGTGCGTGAGGCGCGGCGGCAGCATCCTCACCTGCGGTGCCACCGCCGGATACGATCCCAAGGAAGACCTGCGCTACATCTGGAGTTTCGAGCTCAACATCAAGGGTTCGAACAGTTTCTACAACGAGAACCTGACCGCCCTGATGCAGATGATCCAGAAGGGCGAGATGAAACCGGTGATCGACGTCGTGCTGCCGCTCGAGCGCGCCCGGGAAGGGCTCGCGCTGATCGAGAATCGCGAAGTATTCGGCAAGGTCGTCGTAACGCCTTGAACGGCCGACGCCGTTCCGGTCAACCGCGCCACACAAAGAAAGAGATCCATGGCCGACACGCCCAGTATCGAACAACTGAATGCCCGCCTCGCCAAGAGCCCGTTCAATTCGTGGCTCAACCTCGCGGTGACGAAGATCGAGGAAGACGCGATCGAGATGACGGCAGGGTGGCGCGAAGAATGGGTGGTCAACGCCGAGCGCGGCTACACCCATGGCGGCATCCTCGCCGCGCTGGTCGATGTCGTCGCCGACTACGCGATCGCGGCGAAGCACGGCATGCCGGTGCCGACCGTCGACCTGCGCGTCGACTTTCATCGCGCCGCGAAGGGCGACATGCGTTGTGTCGGCAAGCTGGTGCGTCTCGGCAGCCAGTTCACGACCGCCGAAGCCTACGTCTACGATGCGAGCGGCGCGCTGTGTGCGAGCGGTCGCGGTACCTACTTCACCGCACCACCGGCACCGCCGAAGGCCTGAGGGGGCGAACGCGATGTACGAATCCGAAGACTTCCGCCGTTTCCTCGACCGCCTGCGCGAAGCCGGTGAACTGCTCGACCTGAAGCAGCCGGTCGACATCCGCCATATCGCGACGCTGGTCGATCAGTCCGACAAGGCGCTCTACTTCCACGACGTGATCGGTTACGACATGCCGGTCGTGTCCGGGATCATCCGCTCGCAGCAGCGCGCAGTGCTGTCGATGGGCGTGCAGAACTACGGCGAGATCGAGCACAAGCTCCAGCGCGGGATCGTCAAGCCGATCTCGCCGAAGTATGTCGAGAAGGCGGCGTGCCAGGAGATCGTATTCAAGGGCGCTGAAGTCGACCTCTACAAGCTGCCGGTGCCGATGTCGTCGATCTACGACGGCGGCCCGATGATTACCGCCGGGGTCGTGATCGCGAAAGATCCCGAGCACGGACTGAACTCGGGCATCTACCGCTTCATGGTGAAGGAGAAGAACCTCACCGGCATCGACATCGTCACCCCGAACAACATGCGCCTGTTCGCGCAGCGCGCGTTCGAGCGCGGCGAGGCGCTCCCGATCTCGATCTCGATCGGCTGTCATCCGTTCGAGATCATGGGCTCGGGCTTTCGCGCGCCGCTCGGCATCGACGAGATGGCGATCGCCGGCGGCATCCGCGGCGCGCCGGTCGAACTTGCGCAATGCGAGACGATCGACCTGCCGTGCCTCGCGAACGCCGAGATCGTGCTCGAAGCGGAGATTCTGCCGACCGGCTGGACGCATCCCGAAGGCCGCTTCGGCGAGTTCACCCGGTTGATGGGCGGCCTGCACTGGAACCCGCTGGTGCGCGTGAACGCGATCACCATGCGTCGCAACGCGGTGTACTACGCGCTGCACATGCCTTGGGAGAACACCTGGCTCGCCGCGCCGACGCGCTACACGGCGATCCGCTCGGCGCTGAAGATCGCCGGCATCCAGACCGTCGCGATCAACGTGACGCTGGGTGGCTGCGCGTTCTGGCACGCGGTGATCTCGATCAAGAAGCAGGCTGGCGAAGGCAAGAACGCGCTGCTCGCGGCGCTGTCGGTGATGGATCTGAAGCATGTGGTGATCGTCGACGAGGACATCGATGTGTTCAACGCGATGGATGTCGAATGGGCGATCGCGACCCGCGTGCAAGGCGACCGCGACGTGATCGTGATTCCCGGGGCGCGCGCGAAGCCGCTCGATTCGAGCCTCGCTGTGATGCCGCACGGCGTCGTGCCCACCGGCGCCAAGGTCGGCATCGATGCGACGATCGGCGAGGGCATTCCGAAAGAGCGTTTCGAGCGGATCGCCTATGCCTATGCCGATCGGGCGAAGGTCGACGATTACGTCTCGGGCAAGACCGATCCGCTGCCGGCGGCCGGCACCGTCGACGCGGCCGGCATAGAATCCTTGGCACAGCAAGTGCTTGATCTGATCGAGCCGGCGCCGTTGTATTACCAGGACATCGCGGCGCATTTTTCCGATTACGATTTCCAGACCGTCGCACGCGCACTCGGACATCTGCACACGACCGAGCGGCTGTGGCAGGACCCGAAAGGAAAGATGTGCGTACGCGGATCGAAGTTCGCCGCCGTGGTACCCGGCACGGCAAAGTAGGCGTCGCCCGCGTTGACCTGGTCAGTTCGACCTCGTCCGTATGCAGCGCATGCGGACCTGCCTTCAACCTGTGAATATCGAGGAGTGACCCATGGCCGGCCAGTACGAACAGAAGCTCGCACAGATCGGAATCACGCTGCCTGAAGTTCCGAAGCCGGCGGCGAACTACGAGCCGTACGCCATCGCCGGCAATCTGGTGTTCCTCGCGGGACAGCTGTGTCGCGTCGACGGCAAGATCACGCACAAGGGCAAGGTCGGGCGCGAGGTCGAGCCCGCGGCAGCGAAACAGGCAGCGCGTGTCTGTGGCATTAATCTGATCGCCGCGCTCAAGCTCGCCTGCGACGGCGACCTCGACCGCGTGAAACGCTGCGTGTCGGTACGCGGTTTCGTCGCCTCCGACCCGTCGTTCACCGAGATGCCCACGGTGATCAACGGCACCTCCGACCTCTTCGTCGAGGTGTTCGGTGACGCGGGTCGGCATTCGCGCACGGCGATCGGCATCGCGGTGCTGCCGGCTGACTGTGCGGTCGAAGTCGATGCGGTGTTCGAACTGAAGTGAACGACGCGGTGATGGCGCGCACGCCGGGCGTGCGCCCGCTCGATCAGCTGATCCGCTGGCCCGAGGCCGACCTGGCGCGGGTGCCGCTGCACATCTACAACGATCCGGAGATCTACGCCTGGGAGCAGGCGCGCGTGTTCCGCGGTCCCACGTGGAGTTTTCTCGCGCTCGAGTGCGAGATTCCGAAGCCGAACGACTATTGCCTGACCAAGGTCGGCGACACGCCTGTGATCGTGCTGCGCACCGCCGAGGGCGCGGTGCATGCGCTGGTCAACCGCTGCACCCACAAGGGGTCGGTGCTCTGCTACGACTCGCGCGGCGAGAACAAGCGTTCGTTCGTCTGCCCGTATCACGCGTGGACGTTCGATCAGTCCGGTGAGCTGAAGGGCATCGCGTTCGAGAAAGGCGTCGGCGGCCTCGGCGGCATGCCCGAGGGGTTCGACAAGACGAAGCATGCCCTGACGCGTCTGCGGGTCGAGACGATCGAGGGGATGGTGTTCGGCACCTTCAGCAACCAGACCCCGCCGCTCGAGCAATACCTCGGCGCGCCGATGGTCGCGCACATCCGGCGCACGATCCGCGGTCGCACGATGCAGATCATCGGTCGCTACAACCACATCATGCCGAGCAACTGGAAGCTCTACATCGAGAACAGCCGCGACACGCATCACCCGTCGCTGCTGCACGCGTTCTTCGCGACTTTCAAGCTGAACCGGCTGTCGGCCGAAGGCGGTATTCGGCACGACGCACGCAACTGGCATCACCTGGTGTTCGCCAAGCGCCACACCGACCAGGGGCACGAGGAATACTCGCCGGGGAAGCTGCGCACGATGAAGGCCGACTTCGGTCTGAACGACCCGTCGCTGATCGCGCAGTGGATGGAGTTCGACGACAACATCACGAATGCGCTGCAGAGCATCTACCCGGGCTTCGTGCTGCAGCAGATCCTGAACTCGATCGGCACGCGCCAGATCATCCCGCGCGGCACCGACGAGTGCGAACTGGTGTGGACGGTGGTCGCGTTCGAGGAAGACACGCCCGAGCAGCGTGCCATCCGCATCAAGCAGAGCAACCTCGTCGGTCCGCACGGTTACGTGTCGATGGAAGACGGCGCGATCGGCGGCTTCGTCCAGCAGGGCATCAAGGGCGATCGCGACAAGCAGGCGGTGGTCGAAATGGGCGGCAGCACGGCCGATGGTCAGCCCACACGGGCGAGCGAGACCTCGGTACGCGGGTTCTACAAGGCGTATCGCGAGACGATGGGTATCTGATTGGATGCGCCGGCCTCCAACGTCGCTGCGCCACGCCACGTGACAGGCGCGCAGACCGCAGCGCCGCTTATCAGCGATGCGCAACGCGCCGCGATCGATCGGATGATGGTCGAATACGTGCACGCGATCGACGAAGGCGAGTACGAACGCTGGCCGACGTTCTTCACCGAAGACGCGGTCTATCAGGTCACGGGGCGCGACAACCATGCACGGGGCTGGGTCGCCGGCATGATGCTCTGCGACAACCGGGACATGATGCTCGACCGCATCTACACGTTGCGCCAGGTGAATCTGTGGGAGCCGCATACCTATCGTCACGTGATCGGCCCGACGCAGATTCTCGCGCTCGACGCGACCGGGGTGGTGACCGCGCAGACCAACTATCTCTGCGTGCGCACGATGCACGACGGTGAACAGAAACTGTTCTCGACCGGACGCTACCTCGACCGGATCGTGTTCGAAGCCGACGTACCGAGGTTCCGCGAGCGTCTAGTGATCAGTGATTCGAACCGGATCGACACGCTGCTGGTGATTCCGATCTAACGCGGGTCATCCCCGCCGCCGATCGGCACGCTTACGATAACGATCGGCCCCTTTTTTGCCGGATTCACCGAGTTTGCCGCATGCCCCGACGCCAGACCGATCTCTCGACGAAGTTTCACGCTCACTTCGAGAGCAGCAGCACGAAGGTGCGCCAGTTTCAGGTGCACGACAGCGACGTCCGCGCCGCCCGCCGCCGGCACCCGGAGCTCGCGCGGCGGTTGCGCATCACCGTGGGGTTCGACCGGGACGGGCTCGACCGCGCGTTGCAGACCGCGGACTTCATGCTCAATTCCGAGCCGCCGCGCGATTCGCTGCGCGCGCTCGCACCGAAGCTCAAATGGATCCAGACCACGGGCGCAGGCGTCGACGGTCTGCTTCCGCTCGACTGGTTACCCGACGGTGTAACGCTCACGAACAACAGTGGCGCGCATGCGGCGAAGGCGCAGGATTCCGGTGCGATGGGGCTGTTGATGCTCAACGCGCGCCTCCCTGCGATCGCGCACGCGCAGCGCGCCAAGCAATGGCTGCATGAGTTCTCGTCGCCGATCGCCGGCAAGACCGCGCTCGTGCTCGGGTTTGGCGATGTTGGGGCCGCGGTGGGCCGGGGCGCACAGCGACTCGGTCTACACGTGATCGCCGTGACCCGATCGGGTAAGCCGATCAAGGGGGTGGAATCCGTGCCGGTGGCCAGACTCGCGCGTGTAATCGGACGTGCCGACTTCGTCGTGGTTGCTACCCCGCTCACCCCGGAGACCCGCGGACTGCTCGATGCCGAGATGCTCGATCGCATGAGGGACGGTGCCGGCTTGATGAACATCGGCCGCGCCGCAGTCGTCGACTACGACGCGCTGTGTGCGCGGCTTGCCAGCGGCCGCCTGTCGGGTGCGATTCTCGACGTGTTCACCCCGGAACCGCTGCCCACCGACTCGCCGCTGTGGACCGCGCCGAACCTGATGGTGCTGCCGCATATCACCTGTGATGATCCGCGCTACATCGAATACCTGCTCGACTTCTGGTTCGACAATTTCGGCCGCTGGCTTGGCGGTCGCAAGCTGAAGAACATCGTCGAACCGGCACGCGGCTACTGAACGCACGCCGACCCGGCGCGCATCCCTCCCACGATCCGAGCGAGAGGCCGCAAACGATGTCGCCACCGCTGTTCCACATGATCGACGGTGCGCCCGACCCGGTGGCGCCGTTCAGCCACGCGGTCGAAGCCGACGGCTGGGTGTTCCTCACCGGGCAGATGCCGTTCGAAGGCCTCGCCAACGACTCGTCCTACCCGGAAGGCATCGAAGCGCAGACGCATCAGGTGATGAAGAATCTAGCGACCGTGCTGCAAGGCCTCGGCCTGGGTCTCGAGCACGTGGTGCAGGTGCGCGTGTTTCTGCTGCGCTTCGACGAACACTATGCGCAGATGAATGCGGTGTATGCCGGCTACTTTCCTGCGGGCCGACGCCCGGCGCGCACCTGCGTCGGTGTCAGCGGCCTCGCCCGCGGTGCATTGATCGAGATCGACATGGTGGCGCGACGACCCTGAGTCGGCGCTGGCGCAGTGGCCGGTGTACAGGCAGGGGCGCAATCTGCGCGTGCGGTCATTCGACGAAGCCCAGGGTTTCGCGATACATGTCGGTCAGTGCCGCATGCGCGGGGAGGTGACCACTGCGGGCCGCCCGGCTCAACCACAGCGCCGCGTGCGGACGGCTCGATGGAATTCCGTCGGAGATCGCGGAGCCGTGCCGGAGAATAGAGCCAACGCGTTCCTGCGCGTAACTGTTGCCGCTCTGCGCGGCGATCAAGTACCAGCCGAAGGCGTGGCCGTGGCGCCCTTCTTCGGCGAACCGGTCGCCCATATGGACAGCGATGACCGGCGACAGCACCGCGGGGGTCGCCTGCGCAGCCGCGCGTTGGGAGTGTTCGGCGGCGATCAACACGGCCAGGGTCACCACCAGGAACTTCCGTTTGCCTACGTTCGTGCGCTGGCTCATGTTCGACTCCTTCGCGAGTGTTTCGGAAGCTGTCGCGGTGCGGCGCGATCTGATCGCTCCGGTGCCGAACCAAGGTAGCGGCCGGGAGAACGCCGGGCAGTGATCGCCGCACCGTCGGGATGTGATCGATTCACACCGCGCCGGTGCGCTAAGCTTCGCAGTGGCGCACCAGGGGGGCTACACGATGTCCGAAATTCCATCCGTCGTCTCACCGATCCCAGTCGATCCGGTTGCGCACGCTCAGTTGCCGGTGACTGCGCTGCACGAGGCGCAGAGACCGGCTACGGGGCGGCTCAACCTCGACCATGTAGCGCACTTCGTCGCCGATCGCGAGGCCGCTGCGGCGGCGCTCGAACGCCTGGGGTTCACCCTCACGCCGTTCTCGGAACAGTCGCATCGCACCGAGGTCGGCGGCCCGCTGGTGCCCGCCGGCAGCGGCAATCGTTGCGCGATGTTGCGCGAGGGCTACCTGGAATTCCTCTCGCCGATCGCCGAGACGCCGATCGCCGAACAGTTGCGCGCGTCGATCCGTCGCTATACCGGTGTGCATCTGATCGCCTACGGATCGGCCGATGCAGATGCCGATCATGCGCGGCTCGAGCGCCACGGCTTCGACCCGCTGCCGCCGGTCGCATTGCAACGGCAGGCACGCACCGCGACCGACAGCACCACCACCGTGCGCTTCACGGTCACGCGCACGGCGCCCGGTACGATGCCCGAGGGTCGCATCCAATTCTGCTGCCATCACACGCCGGAAGGCGTGTGGCAACTGCGCTGGCTCGAGCACGCAAACCGCGCTGCTGCGCTGCGCCGGGTGTTCGTCGCGGTGGACGATCCGGTGGAGGCTGCCGGGCGTTACGGGCGCTACAGCGGCATCGCGGCCGAGGCCGTGGCCGGCGCTGCGGGCTGCGAGTTCGCTCAGTCGACCAGTCGCGGCACGCTGCATTTGATGGATGGCGTCGCCCTGCGCGCACGCCTCGGTATCGACGCGCCGACGCTGCCCTGGATCGCCGGCTACGAACTCGCAAGCGACGACCTCTCGATCACCCGAGCGGTGCTCGACGCCTCCGGCACATCGGTGCACGCGCTCGACGATGCGCGCCTGCGAGTCGACCTTCCTCCCGAGCTCGGCGGGGTGATCGTGTTCGTGCCGTTGTCGAGCGGCTGACTTGCGCGCGATCGAGTTGCCGGGCACCGCCCTGCCGGCGACTGACTCGCCGACGACTGACTCGCTGGCGATGACTCGTTGGCGACCCACCCCTCTGGTACGACGCTTGCTCATCCCTGCGGATGGCCGTCCCTCGCGATTGCCGCACTTGACTGGAGGCTAGGATGTCTCGTTCGCCGAACGAGATGCCCCCCGCATACACTGGCCGTGCCGACCGACCCGGACGCAACGCCGCCGCTCGCGCGCCGCGTCTCAGGCTTCGCGTGCGCATGGCGGTAGCGCTGGGCGCGAGCGCCACCGCGGT
>JACMMK010000480.1 GCA_014379045.1 Burkholderiales bacterium | reverse complement strand
GTGGCAGGTCACCGGGTCGACTGACTGTCTTGTTCGATCGGCTACACTGATCGATTCCGGCAACTCGTGCGAACCCCATGCTCAATCCCGCGACCCCTGCGAACCCTGTCCCGCATCTGAAGACGGCGCTGTCCGGCCCGCTACCCGATCTGGAAAAACGCATACTGGAATCGCAGCCGGCGATCGAACACTGGTTTCGAGGGCAGTGGCAGGAGCACGAGAGCCCGTTCTACGGTTCGGTCGACCTTCGCAACAGCGGCTTCAAGCTCGCGCCGGTGGACACCAATCTGTTCCCCGGCGGTTTCAACAACCTGAATCCCGATTTCCTGCCGTTGTGCGTCCAGGCAACGCAGTCGGCGATCGAGAAGATCTGTCCGGATGCGCGCGGCGTGCTGCTGATCCCGGAGAGTCATACCCGCAACCAGTTCTATCTGCAGAACGTGGCGGCGTTGACGACGATCCTGCGCCAGGCCGGGCTGATCGTGCGCATCGGCACGCTGCTGCCCGAGATCACCGCGCCGACCGATATCGCGCTCGCCGATGGACGCTTGATCACCCTCGAACCGCTGATCCGAAACGGGCGCCGGTTGATGGTGGCCGGCTTCGATCCGTGCATGATCCTGCTGAACAATGACCTGTCGGCAGGCGTGCCCGACGTACTGAAGGATCTCGACCAGTGGGTGCTGCCCCCGGTCGCGGCGGGCTGGACCACTCGCCGCAAGTCGCAGCACTTCGCACACTACAACACCGTCGTGAACGAATTCGCGGAGTTACTGAAGATCGACCCGTGGCGAATCAACCCGCTGTTCGAACGCTGCGGCAAGATCAACTTCAAGGAGCGTCAGGGCGAGGAGTGCGTCGCCGGTTACGTGTCCGAGATCCTCACCGACATCAAGGCGAAGTATCGCGAGTACGGCATCGATCACGAGCCGTTCGTCATTGTCAAAGCCGACGCCGGCACCTACGGCATGGGCATCATGACCGTACGCGATGCGAGCGAGGTGATGCAGCTGAACCGCAACCAGCGCAAGAAGATGGCAGTGGTGAAGGAAGGCCTCGAGGTGCAGGAGGTGCTGGTGCAGGAGGGCGTCTACACCTTCGAGAGCGTCGCCGAAGCGGCCGCCGAGCCGGTCGTCTACATGATCGACCACTTCGTCGTCGGTGGCTTCTACCGCGTGCACAACGAACGCGGCCAGGATCAGAACCTGAACGCGCCGGGGATGAGTTTCGCGCCGCTCGCGTTCTGGAGTCCGTGTTCGACGCCCGACCACGCGGCGCGCCCCGATGCCGCACCGAACCGGTTCTACGCGTATGGCGTGATCGCGCGCCTCGCACTCCTCGCCGCTGCGCGCGAGATCGAGACGTTGAGCGCTGCTGCCACGAGTTAGTCCGATGGCTGCGCGACTGTTCTAGTCCGACACCGCTCACCGTTCGTCGTTGCCGCGAACGGTTTGGTGTGCGCGAGTTCTCCGATCCGCGGTTAGCGATTACCATGGCGGCATGAACCTGCTGGTGATCGCCGACCCGCTGGCGACCTTCAAGACCTACAAGGATTCGACCTACGCGATGATGCGCGAGGCCGACCGCAGGGGGCATCGGCTGTTCGCGCTCGAACCCGAGCATCTGCTGCTGCGCGACACGCGCGTGCTCGGGATGGCGAGCGCCGTCACGCTGAAGGACGACAGCCACGACTGGTTCGACGCGGCCCCTCGCGCGCCGGTACCGCTCGCCGAATTCGATCTCGTCCTGATGCGCAAGGATCCGCCGTTCGACAACGAGTACCTGTACAGCACGCATCTGCTCGATCTCGCCGAACGTCAGGGTGCGCTCGTGGTCAACCGCCCGCAGGCGATCCGCGACTTCAACGAGAAGCTGGCGGTCGCGAAATTTGCTTCGTTCGCACCGCCCACACTGGTGACCCGACTCGAATCGGTGCTGCGCGAGTTCCTCGCCGAGCACCGCGATGTGATCTTCAAACCCCTCGACGGCATGGGCGGCAGCGGCGTGTTCCGCGTGCGCGAAGACGATCCGAACATCGGGGTGATCATCGAGACGATCACCGTCTATGGCGCGCGTACTATCATGGCGCAGCGCTATCTGCCCGAGATCCGCGACGGCGACAAGCGCGTGCTGCTGATCGATGGGATCCCTGCGCCCTACGCGCTCGCGCGTATTCCCAAGGCGGGCGAGACGCGCGGCAATCTGGCCGCCGGCGGCACCGGTGTCGCCCGCCCGTTGACCGACCGCGATCGCGAGATCGCCTCGGCGCTCGGTCCGACCTTGCGCGACCTGGGCCTCACGCTGGTCGGGCTCGACGTGATCGGCAGCCACCTGACCGAGATCAATGTCACCAGCCCGACTGGCATGCAGGAGATCGCGCAGCAGACTGACTGCAACCCGGCGGCATTGATGATCGACGCGCTCGAACGTCTGCACGCGGCGCGTCGCTCCGGCGACCGGACCGCGCCGGCCGATGCTGCGGCTTCACCGTCTCTTCATCGATGATCGGCATCCTCATCATCGCGCACGGCACGCTGGCCGAGAGCCTGATCCACTGCGCGAGCCATGTGCTCGGCAAGCGTCCGATGCGGGTGCGCCAACTCGGCGTGACGATCCACGACGATCCGCTCGCGATCCTGCCGCAGGCGCAGGATCTGGTCACCCATCTGGACGACGGCAACGGCGTATTGATATTGACCGACATCTACGGCGCGACGCCTTGCAACCTCGCGACCCGGCTGCTGCAACCCGGTCGTGTCGAGGGCATCGCGGGCGTGAATCTGCCGATGCTGATCCGCGCACTGACCTATCGCGACAAGACGCTGGACGCGATGATCCGCAAGGCGATCAGCGGGGGTTGTGACGGGGTGATGCGCATGCCGCAATCGAAAGAGCCGAACGATGCAGCGAACGGAAGTTGAGATCGTCAACAAGCTCGGGCTGCACGCCCGCGCCTCGGCCAAGCTCACGCAGGTGGCGAGCCGGTTCGACGCCGAGGTCTGGTTGACGCGCGACGGTCGACGGGTGAACGCGAAGAGCATCATGGGGGTGATGATGCTGGCCGCGGCGAAAGGCGTGCGCATCGGTATCGAAACCGATGGCGCGGACGAGTCCGAGGCGGCGAGCGCCCTCACCGTATTGATCGCCGACAAGTTCGGCGAAGGCGAGTAGACGCCGGACCTTGCCGATGGATCACCCACTCGACTACGAGGCAGACGCCGCCGCTGCACGTTCGATGCGGATGAGCTTCACGATGCACGGCATCGGCGCGTCCGACGGGGTCGCCATCGGACCCGCGCATCTGGTGTCGTACGCGACGCTGGAGGTCGCGCAGTATCTGGTGCCCGCCGGTGAACTCGACAACGAGCGCAAGCGCTTCGTCGTCGCGCTCGCGAGCGTGCGCGATGAACTCTCGCAACTGCGCGAGAGCATTCCCGCAGAAGCCCCGGCGGAGTTCGGCGCGTTCATCGACGTGCATCAGATGATCCTCGCCGATTCGACGTTGTCGCAGGCGCCGCTCGAGCTGATCGGCAGCCAGCAGTGCAATGCCGAGTGGGCGCTGAAGCTGCAACTCGACCAGTTGCTCGAGCAGTTCGACCGCATCGACGACGCCTACCTGCGCGAGCGCAAGGGCGACATCCTGCAGGTCGTCGAGCGCGTGATGAAGGCGCTGGTCGGCAAGCCCGGATACATCCCGCGCGCGCTGCCCGGAGCCGCGCGTGCCATCCTGGTCGCGCATGACCTGTCGCCGGCCGACATGATCCAGTTCAAGCAGCTGCCGTTCGCGGGATTCCTGACCGACCTCGGCGGCTCGACCTCGCACACCGCGATCGTCGCGCGCAGCTTGAACATCCCGGCGATCGTCGCGCTGCATCGCGCGCGCGACCTGATCCGCGAGAACGATCAGCTGATCATCGACGGCACACTCGGCGTCGTCATCGTCAATCCCGACCCGTCGGTGCTCGAAGAGTATCGGCTGCGGCGCGAGGCGATCGGCATCGAGCGGGCCAAGCTGCAGCGGCTCGCGCGCACGCCTGCCGAGACGATCGACGGCAGCGCGATCGAGCTGCTCGGCAACATCGAAGGGCCGGCGGACGTCGCCGAAGTGCGCGCCAACGGCGGCATGGGCGTGGGTCTGTTCCGCACCGAGTTCCTGTTCATGAATCGCGACGAATTGCCCGACGAAGACGAGCAGTTCGAGGCGTATCGCGCGGTGGCGCAGGCCATGGACGGGCTGCCGGTGACCATCCGCACCCTCGACATCGGCGCGGACAAGACGCTGCGGGGGTCGCAGCGCGCCTCGGCGAATCCGGCGCTCGGGCTGCGCGCGATCCGGCTGTGCCTTGCCGACCCACCGCTGTTCCACACGCAGTTGCGTGCGTTGCTGCGCGCCTCGGCGTACGGCACGCTGAACATCCTGGTGCCGATGCTGTCGACCAAGAACGAGCTGGTGCAGACCCTGGCTGCGGTCGCGCGCGCACGCGCGAGCCTGGTCGACGACGGCACCGCGTTCGCGCCGAAGGTCGCGATCGGCGGCATGGTCGAGATTCCGGCCACGGCGATCGCGCTCGATGTGTTCTTGAAGCACCTGGACTTCCTGTCGATCGGCACCAACGATCTGATCCAGTACACGCTCGCCATCGATCGCACCGACGATGCGGTCGCCCATCTGTACGATCCGCTGCACCCGGCGGTGATCCATCTGATCGCCGATGTGGCCCATCGCGCCCAACGTGCGCGCATCCCGGTGGCCGTCTGCGGCGAGATGGCGGGGGACGTCGACCTGACCCGGCTGCTGATCGGGCTCGGATTGAGGCAATTGTCGATGCATCCTGCGTTTCTGCTCGAGGTGAAGCAGCGCATCCTGAAGACGCGCCTGGCCGACATCGCCACGATTGCGCGCCGCATCGTCAACACGCGCGATCCTGAGCGCGTGCGCCGCCTCGTCGACAAACTCAACGCGTGACGTTCTTCGCCCGGACTGCGCAGACCGGCGAGGTCCGGGTGGTGCGGTTGCGGTCGTGCCTTGGGTGACGCGCAGTATCCGTGATCGCGCACGTGTCGGTGCGTGTAGTCGTTTGACAGGCGCCGCCGCGAAGGGGTACCGTTACGTCTGGAAGTACGCGCCGATTTGAATTCAGCTTGCGGGCGCGAAATAAATGCGGCTAAAGAGAAATGAAGATTTCTCCACCCCGGCCTGCGCAAGCACGTCGGGGTTTTTGCTTTTGGTTCTCGCGCGGCTGCGGCCGCGTCTCCCCTCGCATCGCAAGACCTAAAACAAATGGACAGCTCCATCCCGCCCCGCTCACTGGGCCCGGTAACGCCGCAGCGCGCTGCATTTGCCGAGCCGTTGCCGCTGCGCTCGGGTCGCACGCTCGCCGCCTACGAGCTCGTCTACGAGACCTACGGCACGTTGAACGCGGCGCGCTCGAATGCGATCCTCGTCTGCCATGCGCTGAACGCATCGCATCACGTCGCCGGCTGGTATGCCGACGATCCTCAGGATGTCGGCTGGTGGGACAACATCATCGGCCCGGGCAAGCCGGTGGATACGGATCGCTTCTTCGTGATCGGCGTCAACAACCTCGGCGGATGTTTCGGGTCGACCGGGCCGATGAGCATCGATCCGCAGACCGGGCAGCCGTACGGTTCGACGTTTCCGGTCGTCACCGTGGAAGACTGGGTGGCGGCGCAGGCGCGCCTGGCCGATCACCTCGGCATCGAACGCTTCGCTGCCGTGATGGGCGGCAGCCTGGGCGGCATGCAGGCACTGTCATGGACGCGGCAGTTTCCCGACCGGCTGCGCCATGCGCTGGTCATCGCCTGCGCGCCCAATCTCTCGGCGCAGAACATCGCGTTCAACGAAGTCGCACGCCAGGCGATCCTCACCGACCCGGACTTTCACGCCGGCGACTACCTCGCGCACGGCCTGACCCCGGTGCGCGGCCTGCGTGTGGCGCGGATGGTCGGCCACATCACCTATCTGTCCGACGACGCAATGGCGAGCAAGTTCGGGCGCCAATTGCGCGCCGGCCGGATCGGCTACAGCTTCGATCCCGAATTCCAGATCGAGTCGTATCTGGGCTATCAGGGCGGCAAGTTCGCCGAATATTTCGATGCCAACACGTATCTGCGCATCACCAAGGCACTCGACTACTTCGACCCGGCTTTCGACTTCGACGGTGATCTGTCGGCGTCGCTCGCCAATGCGCGCGCCGGGTTCCTCGTGATCTCGTTCACCACCGACTGGCGCTTCGCGCCCGAACGTTCGCGCGAGATCGTCCAGGCGTTGCTGCGCAACCAGCTCGACGTCACCTACGGCGAGATCGACGCCCCGCACGGCCACGACGCGTTCCTGCTCGATGACCCGCGCTACCACGCGCTGGTGCGCGCCTATCTCGAGCGCGTGCACGGAGCGCTCGCATGAAGGGCCCGCGTGCCGACTTTGCGGTGATCGCAGGGCGCATGAAGCCCGGCGCGAAGGTGCTCGACCTCGGCTGCGGCGACGGATCGTTGCTGCGTTACCTGCGTGAATCGCTCGGCGTGCGCGGCTATGGCATCGAACTCGACGACGCGAAGATTCCGACCTGCGTGAAGAACGGCATCAACGTATTGCAGATGGACCTGGAGTCGGGGCTGTCCGGCTTCGATCCAGAATCGTTCGACTACGTGATCCTGTCGCTGACGCTGCAGGCGATGAAGAACAGCGAACGGATCCTCGCCGAGATGCTGCGCGTCGGACGCGAAGGGATCGTGTCCTTCCCGAACTTCGGGTACTGGCGCAATCGGATCCAGCTCGCGCTGGGACGGATGCCGGTGAACGACGATTTTCCGCATCACTGGTACGACACGCCGAACATTCACCTTTGTACGCTGTCGGACTTCGAGGCATTCTGCGCCGAGCGCGGGATAGAAATCCTGGAGCGAATCGCGCTGCACGAGGGCAGGGAAGTTTCGATGCTGGCTAACCTCCGCGGATCGTTGGCCGTCTATCGGTTCGGGAGCGACGTTCATCGGATAGCACAACCATTTGCTGCCTAGCGGGGCACTAACGTCGCATCTCTACGAGCTGATTGTCGGCGCAATAGTCCTTTCGGATCATTCGACAGACATTCGCACTTGCCATGAACGACATGTTCTGCTGGCAGTATGTGGTTCGTGCGCTGGCTCGAGTTTGCCGCCCCTATCCTTCCCCCACGCAGGAGTTCTTCATGACCATGCTGAAATCGACGATCAAGTGCCTTGCCGCCGCTTCGCTGCTGGCGGTTGCCAGTGCGCATGCGATTACCGTCAATGTGTTCCTGAGCGGCGCACAGGAAACGATCCCCAACCCGAGCCTGGCGACGGGCAACGGCACCTTCACGTTGAACCCCGACAACACGATCTCGTTCAACGTCGTGTTCGCCGGTCTGACGCCGACGCTGGCGAACGGCGCGCCGTCCGCGCTGACGATATCGCATATCCACAACTCTGCGACGCCCGGCGTCGGTCTCCCGGGAACGAATGCGCCTGTGGTGATCGATATCGTCGGTGGCGTGCCTCCCGCGGGCGTTTCCGGCCCCCTGCCCGGCGTGTCCGCCGGCGTTCTGGTCGGCAACAACGTGGTCGTCTCCAATGCGTTCCTGACCGGGCTTTCGCTCGGCAATGCCTACTTCAACGTGCATTCGAACCTGTACCCCGGCGGTGAGATTCGCGGCCAGATTGCAGCACTGGTCAACACCTCGGTGATCCCGGTGCCGGCCGCACTGCCGCTGATGCTGGGTGGGCTGTTGCTGATCGGTGCGCAGGCGGTACGCGGGCGCAGCAAGCGCGTTTGAGCAACACCTCGACGCAAAAAACGGGCGCTTCGGCGCCCGTTTTCATTGGTACTCGGCGACCGCGGCGAATCGGTCGCGCGGCCGCGTCCGACTCAACCCCAGGGCCCGAGAAAGGTTTCGCCGGTAAACATGTCGGGCCGCGCGTCCAGATGGCTGGGCCAGGCATCGATCGGTGGTCGCTGAAACGCCGCGCGGGGGCACGCAGGCCCATCGCCCCCGAGCTGTTCCATGCTGAAATAGAGCTCGACGCCGTGGCCGGCAGGGTCCAGCACGCACGCCGACCATTCGATGCCGGGCGAGAGTTCGGCAGGCAGTTCGACCAGTCTGCCGCCGCGGTCCCGTAACCACGCGATGGCCGCGCGCAACTGCCGGTAATTGGCGACCTGCATGCCGAAGCTCATCACTGTCGACGCACCGGGCCAGCCAAGTTCGTCGCGTACGGCCGCAGGATAGAGCGCCAGCGAGTGGTGTTCGGTATTGCAGCGCAAGAACACGCACCGGTGGCTGCGCCAGACGACCGTCTCGCTGACCCGCAACCCCATACGCTCGGTGTAGAAGCGGGTCATCGACTCGACATCGTCGCACAACAGTCGCAGCGGCCCGTGGCGCACCACCTTGAACGGCCTCGACAGCAGCACGCCGTCGACGTCGAAGGTGGCCGGCAGGGTTTCAGGGTGACGAAAGCCCGAGGCCGGATCGATAGCCTGAGCGAGCATCCGTTCGACTTCGGCGAGTTCTCCGATCTGCGGCAACGCCGGACGTTCCCGAAACCCGCGTTCGTGCATCGCGCGCGGTTTGGCGGAGCCGAACCAGCCGATCTGTTCGATGCCGTAGTACAACTCGTTGCGGTGGCCTTCCGGATCGAACGGGTAGACATGCCAGTTGGAGCCCGGCATGTCGCGCCCGACGCGGTTCACCGCGATGCCGTGCGCCCCGAAATAGTCGATCGCACTGGAGACCTCGGCGAGGCTGCCGACCTGCCAGGTGAGCTGGTTCAGATCGACCTTCGAAGGCAGGGTGGCGGCGCGCCCCAGGGCATTGAACACGCGCCGGTCGAACAGGACGAACGAGTGATGATCGGTGCCGTGCCGGATGAAGTACAGGTTGGTGTCGCCGAGCGCCTTCAGTTCATCGCGCCGGGGGTGGCCCTGCGCGAGATCCTGCGGGTCGGAGATGCGCAGGCCCAGGCCATCGCAATAGAACCCGAGACACGCTGCAATGTCATCGACGTTATAGCCGAAATGGCCCAGCCGGCGAATCCGGAACGGTCGCTCGAGCCACACCCCGCCTACGTCATAGCGCTCGGCACTCATCGCAGCTTCCTTGGCTTCACCACGGTCGCGTTGAAGATTTCGACCGACGGATCACTCGCCCTGCTCGACCGGATTTTCCAGCGTGCCGATGCCCGAGATTTCTATCCGTACGCGATCCCCCGGTTTCAGGAAGATCCCGCGCGGCCGTCCGACGCCCGACGGCGTCCCGGTCGCGATGACGTCGCCGGGCAACAGGGTCATGCGTCGGCTCAGATACTCGATCAGTTCGGCGATATCGAAGATCAGCCCGGACACCAGCGTGTCCTGCATCCGCTCGGCATTCACCCATAGCTGGAGCCGGCACGCAGCCGGGTCGGGAATCTGCTCGGCGGGCACGATCCACGGTCCCATCGGCGCGCCGGTCTCGAAGTTCTTGTGCCCGAACCAGTCGATGTTCCAGCGCGGCCAATCGGGCCGGCGCGACAGGTCGCGCAGCGACACGTCATTCATGATCGTGTATCCCGCCACGTACTGCATCGCGTCGGCGGCGCGCACGTTGCGCGCACGCCGGCCGATCACGACCGCGAACTCGCCCTCCCAGTCGACCTTCTGCGAGATGCGCGGCAGCCGGATCGCCGCGTTCGGGCCGATCACGCAGTGCGGTCCGGACTTGAGGAACAGATAGGGTTGGGTCGTCGCCTTGTCGACGCCCGCGCCTTCGGCGGACATTTCGTTGGCATGCGCCTGGTAATTGGCCCCGGTGCAGTAGATCGCCGGCGGATACAACAGCGGCGCCATCAACTGCACGCTTTGCAGCGGCCGTGACGGCGCATCCGGCAACGCCGCCAGCGCGGCAAGTCGCGGGCGCGCTGTGTCCCATGCACCGAGCACCGCGAGCGTCGAGGCAGCCCACGCTTCCCCCGGCAGCGCGTGCACGAGGTCGATCACCCGATCGTCGCCGGCAAGAATCGCTGCGTGCGCCGCGCCGGTGTCGGCCCGGTAGTTGAGAAGCTTGAACTGCGCCACGTCGTGTCCTCCTGCTGGCCTCTGGGGCCCTTATGCGAATTCCGGCGTCAACGATGTGCCCGACATCGGCGACGCATCCTGATCCTCGTCGCCCGGCTGCGCACCACGCGTGCGTCTGGGCCCTGCGCGGCCCCTGTCAAGCGACGCGTCTGCGCGTGCTCGCTGCGCGTCAGTGCCGATAGTCCGGGTAGCGGTTCTCGACCAGCGCCATGCTCGCCACCCAGTCGCGGCTGCGCGAATCGTACGCGCCGATGCGACCGAACTTTCGTGCGCGCTCGACACACACCTCGTGCGACGGGTGCTTGACCCGTGCTCCGCCGGCCAGCGCGCCGATCTGTGCCCGGCACGCGAGTTCGAAGAAGTGATGATAGATGTACGCCTCCGCGACGGTGCTGCCGCAGACCAGCGCCCCGTGATTCTCGAGGATCATCACCCAGTGCTCCCCGAGTGCTGCCGCCATCACGTCGGTGCCCTCGCGCGTCGTATCGTCTACCTCGTTCGGGTAGTAGGCGATGCGCTGATAGAAGCGCATCGCCTGCTGGGTGAGCGGCAGCAATCCGGACTCCTGCGCCGACACCGCGAGGTTCGCGGGCGAATGCGTATGCACCGCCGCCATGATCTCCGGTCGCGCCGCAAGCACCGAAGCGTGCACGTTGTACGCAGCCGGGCTGGCCTTCCACGCCGACGGCATGACCTGATTGCCGCCGAGGTCGTACTTCACCAGGTTCGATGCAGTGACCTGGTCCATGAACACGTTGTCGGCCTTGACCAGGAAATGATCCGGCACGTCGGGACAGCGCGCCGAAATGTGGTTGTACGTCATGTCGACGAACACGAAGTGCGCGACGAGCCGATGCGCGGCGGCGAGTTCGCAGCGCAGCGTCCATTCGGCGGGGCTTACCGAAGCCTGCACACCCGCGCTTGCGGTGGAGGAAGCGGACGAAGAAGAAGTCGCAGCGGAAGCCGCAGAAGAAGCAGTGATGTCGGGCATGGGACTCGATCGATGGGCGCAGCGCGTCGCTGACCGGCGGCATGGCGAGAACGCACGGGATGCTGCAAACTCGGAGAAAAGACCGGTTACCTGTTCAAGCTTCAACTTACCTTCACCCGAGCCACACGTCAAAGAGCTTCGGGGTCGACGGAGGAACGCAGCATTGAGAACCCACACGAGACAGCGCGCGCGCGGCCGACGCGCGGGCTTCGCAACGGGCAACGCGCGTCCCACGCCGGCAACCGGCCGCGCCCGTC
>JACMMK010000479.1 GCA_014379045.1 Burkholderiales bacterium | reverse complement strand
CTGCAGACGCTCGCGCACCAGCGCGTCGCGATACGGCGGCTGCCCGCCTGGCACTTCGACCTCGACACCGCGCGCCGCACGTTGTGCGAGCAGTTCGGCGTGCGCGACCTCTCAGGCTTCGGCGCCGGCGCCTTGACCGCGGCACTGGGGGCCGCGGGCGCGCTGCTGCACTATGCGCAAAGCACCCAGGGTGCACGCCTGCCGCATCTGCAGACCCTGCGCGTCGAAGCCCCCGCCGATTTCGTGCGCATCGACCCCGCCACCCGGCGCAACCTCGAGATCAGCGAGACGCTGCGCGGAGAGGCGGCGCCGACGCTGCTGTCGCTGCTCGACACCAGCCTCACCGCGATGGGCAGCCGCATGCTGCGTCGCTGGCTGCATTCCCCGCTGCGCGACCGGGTCGTCCTCGCGCATCGTCATGCGGCCATTGCCGATCTGCTCGACGCGCAGGTACCGCTGCGGCAGTGCCTGTCGCGCTTCGCCGACATCGAGCGCATCGCGGCCCGCATCGCCTTGTCGAACGTGCGCCCGCGCGAACTCGCTGCGTTGCGCGACAGTGTGGCGGCGCTGCCGGCGCTCGTCCAGACGCTCGAAGCGAGGAGTGCACCGCGCCTTCGGTTGCTCGCCGATTCAATGATCGAGCCGGCTGTGGCCGCGCGTGGTCCGGCGCGCAACGTCGCTGAAGAACCGCTGCGCCTGCTGGTCGAGCAACTTGCCGCCGAGCCCAAAGCGCTGGTTCGTGACGGGGGCGTGATCGCCGAAGGTTTCGACGCCGAGCTCGACGAGCTGCGTGCGCTGCAGAGTGGGGCCGATCGCTTTCTACTCGAACTCGAAGCGAGCGAACGCAGTCGCACCGGGATCGCGACGCTGCGGGTCGAGTTCAACCGCGTCCACGGCTTCTTCATCGAGGTCAGCCAGGCGCAGTCGAACCGGGTTCCCGACGACTATCGACGGCGCCAGACGACGAAGAATTCGGAGCGCTACATCACCCCGGCGCTGAAGGCCTTCGAGGACCGCTATCTGTCGGCGAACGAGCGCGCAGGCGCCCGCGAGCGGGCGCTGTTCGACGCGTTGCTCGAGCGGCTGCGACCGTTCGTCGCGGTGCTGCAGGGCGTTGCCGAGACGCTCGCCGAACTCGATGTGCTGGCCACGTTCGCCGAACGCGCGCGCACGCTCGACTGGTCGGCGCCGCGCTTCGTCGAGGAATCGGTGATCGAGATCACCGCCGGTCGTCACCCGATCGTCGAGCAGGGGCTCGACACGTTCGTCGCGAACGACTGCCGGCTCGACCCGTCGCGTCGCCTGCTGCTGATCACCGGTCCGAACATGGGCGGCAAGTCCACCTACATGCGGCAGACCGCGTTGATCGTGCTGCTCGCGCAGGTCGGTGCGTTCGTTCCGGCGCGCAGCGCCTGCATCGGCCCGGTCGACCAGATCTTCACGCGCATCGGTGCCGCCGACGACCTCGCCGGGGGGCGCTCGACCTTCATGGTCGAGATGACCGAGGCGGCGAACATCCTGCACAACGCGACCGCGCACAGCCTCGTGCTGATGGACGAGATCGGCCGCGGCACGTCGACGTTCGACGGTCTCGCGCTCGCCTGGGCGATCGCGCGTCATCTGGCGCGCGAGGTCGGCAGCCACACCCTGTTCTCGACACACTATTTCGAACTGACGCGGCTCGCCGAGGAACTGCCTGCGGTCGCCAACGTCCACCTCGATGCGGTCGAACACGCTGAACGCATCGTGTTCCTGCACGCGGTCAACGAAGGGCCGGCAAGCCAGAGCTACGGCTTGCAGGTCGCGCAGCTCGCTGGCGTGCCCGCATCGGTGATCCGAGCGGCGCGGGCACGCCTGCACGAACTCGAACAGCAATCGGTCAGCGCGGGCGAAACGCCGGATCTGTTTCGACCGCGTGCATCGACGAACGTCGCGCGTACTATCGATCCCGCTACCGACGCGGCGCCTGCGGCGCACGCGGTGCTCAAGCTCCTCGGCTCGGTCGATCCTGACCGACTGAGCGCGCGCGATGCCCTCGATCTCGTCTATCGGCTCGCCGCGCTCGTGCGGGAAATCAAGCCGTACGACCAACACTGACCCGCAGAGCGTGCGCCCGTCCCTCAGTGATGGTGCCCGTGCGCCCCGTGTGCATGACCATGCGTCACCTCGTCGCGCGAGGCGCGGCGCACACCCAGCACCGTGCAGTCGAAACGCAACGCGCGGCCGGCGAGCGGATGATTGCCGTCGACCGTGACCGTATCGTCGTCGAGCGCGATCACGCGGTAGACGACATCGTGTTTCCCGTCCGGCGCCGTTCCTTCGAACTGCATGCCGACCTTAACCTCGGCGGGAAAACTCGATCTGGGATCGGTACGGGTAAGGTCGGGATCGATCTCGCCGAACGCGCGTTCGGGGGGAAGGTCGATCAGCACGGCATCGCCGACGGTCTTGCCTTCGAGCGCAGCTTCGACGTCTTCGAAGATCTGTTCGAACCCGCCATGCAGGTAGTCGATTTCCTGCGCGTCTTCGATCATTGCATCGGCATCGTCGAACAGACGGTAGCGAAGTGAGACGACGGTGTTCTCTGTGATTTGCATGACGGCAGTCCGTAGCGAAACAGGTTTCGAAGCTGGGTGAGGGAAGCGGGACGGATCGACCGCAACGCGGTCAGGGGGCGGGCAGTCGTCTGACCCGCTTCAGCATTTCCGCCGCATGCCCGCGCGCACCCACCCCGTAGAGCGCCTCACGCACGATTCCAGCCCGATCGATGAGGAAAGTCGAGCGCTGCACCGCGGTCCGCGTTTGCGGCTGCCCGGCCACTGCGTTTTCGATCTTGCGGTCCTGCACGACCCGGTAGGCGCGTGCCGCATCGAGGTCGGCATCGGAGAGCAGGCGTACCGCGAGGCCGTGCTTGTCCCGGAACAGTCCATGACTTTCGACGTCGTCACGGCTGACACCGAGCACCGTTGCGCCCGCCTGTTCGAAATCATCGAGCATCTCGCTGAACTCGATCGCCTCGATCGTGCAACCGGGTGTGTCATCCTTCGTATAGAAGTACAGCACGATCGCCTGACGACCGAGGAAATCGTCGAGCGAAACGACTTCCAGATCCGCGTCGGGAAGCTCGAACGGTGGAGCGGTATCACCGGGCTGCAACATGCGCGAAACCTGTCTCGAGGAGTCTCGTGGAGATGTGCGCGCGGATTGTAGCGCCAAAGTCCAGGTGTGCCGCACGTACGCAGTTGCGCTGCACGCGGGCGCGTCGCGATACTGAACACGTGGCGCTGATCGGCACCCGCGATCGGGCTCCCTGTCGGCGCTCCCGATGAGCCCCGCGGCGAGGGGCCCCGGCCGCAGGCCGGGGATCGACGTAGGCGAATCGGGCCCTGGCGCCGACAGTGCAATGGTGGGACGAGCGCGATCGCTCGGAGGCGCCCGATGATCGACACACGCATGGCGCTCTGCTGGCCGCGCGGTCTCGACGCCCGGCGCTTCCTGCAATGCTACTGGCAGAAGGCGCCGCTGCTGGTGCGGGGTGCGCTCCCGGGGTTTCGCGATCGCTTGCCGCGCGCACGCCTCGCCGCGCTCGCGCAGCGGGAAGACGTCGAGTCGCGAATGATCGCGCGCACGCGTAGAGGCGACGGATACCGGTATCGCGTCGAGCACGGTCCGCAGAATGCGCGTTCGCTCGCCCGGCTGGAGCGACCCGATGCGACGCTGCTGGTACAGGGCGTCGAGGCGCACGTCGCGCAGGCGCGTGCGGTGTTCGACGCGTTCGGTTTCGTGCCGCTGGCACGACGCGATGACCTGATGGTGAGCGACGCCTCACCGGGCGGCGGCGTCGGTCCGCATGTCGACTCCTACGACGTGTTCCTTCTGCAGGCACGGGGTCGCCGGTCGTGGCGGATCGCGCGCGCGTTCGACGAGGCATTGGATGAAGACGCACCCCTGAAGATACTCGCGCGGTTTCGTGCCGAGCAGGAGTTCGTGCTAGAACCGGGCGATTTTCTTTATCTGCCGCCGGGGGTGGCGCACGATGGCATCGCACTGGACGCGTGCGCAACCTGGTCGATCGGTTTTCGCGCGCCCGGCGCACGCGAACTCGCGCACGATTGGCTCGCGTTCGTCGACGACCGGTTCGACCGCGACGCGCGCTATGCCGACCCCGATCTGCAGATGCAGCGGTCGGGGGCCTGGCTCTCCGATCAATTCGTCGAGCGGTCGCGGCGCATGCTGGGGCGTCTGGTCTTCGATCGCGCACGCTTCGAGGAGTTTCTGGGCGCGTACCTCACCGAACCCAAGGCGCATGTCCGGTTCGTCGCGCCCGCGCGGCCGATTTCCTTCGAACGCTTTGTCGAGACGGCCCGCATCAATGGCGTAGCACTCGCGGCGGCAAGCAGGATGCTGCACCGGGGGCGGTACCTGTTCATCAACGGCGAAGTGGCGACGGTGCCGATGCGCGCACGCGCGCATGCGCGCCGGCTGGCCGATCATCGCAGCCTCGATGGGGCCCATCTTCCGGCTGATGTCGACGGCGGGCGCTGGGCAAACGCCCTTTACGACTGGTATTGCAGCGGCTACATTCGATTGCGATGAACGACAACCCCATCGACTACCCAGGCCCCGCCATCCTGGCGAACCCAGGCACACGCGCGGCCCCGTCGGCTTCAGACCCGGCTACGGTTCCGGCGTCCGTAACCCGTTCGCCGTTGCCCTTCACACGCGCCTCCCGCCAACGTTCAGACCCGGACGCATGCGCCGCGGCCCCCGGCTATGTACGTTTCGAATCAGTCGGTGAATATTGGGTTGCGGTCGACGTGCTGCTCTCGCGCGCACGGCGCGACATATCGCTGTTCGACACCGCGCTCAGCACGGCCTTCGACCGTCCGCACCGCCTCGACCTGCTGCGCACATTTCTCGCGGCGGATCACGTCAATCGACTTCGAATCGTGCTCCACGATGCGCAGTCGATCGGGCGCGACTGCCCGAGGTTGTGTGCCTTGATGCGCCGCTACAGCGAAGCGGTGTCTGTTCATCAGACGACCCAGGCTGCGCGTTCGGCCGCCGACCCGCTGATCGTCGTCGACGCAACGCATGTCCTGCGACGCGTTCACTACACACACCCGCGCTCGGTGCTGATCACCGACGATGCCGCAGCCACGCGCCCGTTGCTCGAACGATTCGAGCAGATCCACGAGGCGTCCGAACCCGCGCTATCGCCCACCGTGCTCGGCCTGTAGCACGGGTTTCCACTATCGGCTGCCCGATCGGTCACGCGCGGGGCGTGACTTCGTCACTGGTAACGCCGCGGAACATGCTGGCCGTTCCTGCGGGGCCGCGAGAGCGTGTGCTACCATCGTTGCGCATGGTTGCATTACGCCGAGCAGGCAGCGGCAGGCAGGTCGTCGAGAGCGCATCACGCCGATCTGCACGAGCCACGCAGCGCTGACGCGAAGGATCGTCGAGGCGACTCGACCGTCGCGGGATGCGGGCGGTGGTCTCGATCCCCGAGTTCATCGTGATTCGCGGGTATGGAGTATGCATACGCATCCACTCCGAACATTCGGCTTCGTGTCGAACCATTCCAATATCGCCAATTTCAAGGGAAGAACATGAAACGCTCGATGATCATTGCTGTCGCGCTGTCCGCCGCGCTGGTCGGGTGCAGCAAGCAAGAGCCGCCGAAACCGGCGCCCAAGGCCGAGGCCGCGCCGCCTCCCGTGACGGTCGTCAAGATCGGACTCGCTGCGCCGATCACCGGCCCACAAGCCCATATCGGAATCGATATTCGCAACGGCGCACAGCTCGCGGTCGATGACATCAACGCCACCGGGCTGACGGTCGGCGGCAACAAGATCAAGCTCGAGCTCGTCGCCGAAGACGACGAAGCCAATCCGACCAAGGCCGCGACGGTGGCGCAGAAACTCGTCGATTCGAAAGTGGTAGCGGTCGTCGGCCACTTCAACTCCGGCGCGTCGATCCCCGCATCCAAGGTTTATTCCGATGCCGGCATTCCTCAGATCTCGCCGTCATCGACCAATCCGAAATATACGCAGCAAGGATTCAAGACCACGTTTCGCGTCGTCGCCAACGACGATCAGCAAGGACCGGTCGGCGCGAAATTTGCGCTGGATAAGCTGAAGCCGAAGACCATCGCCGTCATCGATGACAGCACCGCCTACGGCCAGGGGCTTGCCGATACGTTCGAAGCAGCGGCCAAGGCCGGTGGCGCAAAGCTCGTTGCGCGCGAGCACACGACGGATAAGGATACCGACTTCAAAGCGATACTCACCAAGATCAAGGGCAAGAAGCCCGAGCTCGTCTTCTTCGGCGGCATCGATCCGCAAGCCGGACCGATGGTCAAGCAGATGTCCGAGCTGGGCATCAAAGCGAAGTTCATGGGCGGTGACGGCATGCAGACCCCGAACTTCATCAAGCTCGCCACCGACAAGTATGCCGAAGGGGCAATGGCATCGATGCCGGGTCTGCCCAAAGACCAGATGCCGGGCGGCGCCAAATTCCTCGAAAAATTCAAAGCCAAATACAACGCGGAGGTGGAGCTGTTCGCTCCGATGGGCTACGACGCTGTATTCGTGTTCGTCGATGCGATGAAGCGCGCCAACTCGACGGATCCCGCCAAATTTCTGCCGGAAGTCGGCAAGACTAATTATCAGGGCGTGATCGGTCCGATCGCATTCGATGAGAAGGGCGATCTAAAAAACGGGCCGATCACCATCTACGTCGTCAAAGCCGGCAAATGGGATACGCTCGAAGTGATAACGCCGGCGAGCTCTGCGGCGGTCGTACCACCCGGGGCGCTGACTGAGCCGCCGAAGGCAGCCGAGCCGGCAGCGATGGGCGAACCCGCCAAGGCAGCCGAGCCCGCCAAGTAATAATGGCCGCCTGATCAGTAGAGCCTTCGCGCGAACGGCACCTCCGGGTGCCGTTTTGCTGTGCGCTACAGCAACCGAGCCCGAGCGATGGATATTTTCCTGCAGCAGTTGATCAACGGCCTCGTGCTGGGCAGCATCTACGCGCTCGTCGCGCTCGGCTACACGATGGTTTACGGCATTCTCGGTCTGATCAACTTCGCGCACGGAGACATCGTGATGGTGGGCGCGCTGACGGCGCTGACGGTGATCACGGGGCTCGCGGGCGGCGCCGTGCCGGTGCCGCTGATCCTCGGGCTCGCGCTGCTCGCCGCGGTGCTGGTCTGCATGGCGCTGGGCCTGACGATCGAGCGGGCGGCATACCGT
>JACMMK010000478.1 GCA_014379045.1 Burkholderiales bacterium | reverse complement strand
TCGCCGCGGGCCTCGCGTGCTCATCGTCCATCGCCGATTTCCCGGATCGAAGGCGCCGCCCGGGACGATGAGTGAGCCCGACTCGGCTACGTCGATCCCGTCACCCGTCGGGTGACGGGTCCCTCGCCGCGGGCCTCGCGTGCTCATATTCCGACCTCGTCGGCCTTGCGCTGCTTCGCGAGCTTGACGAGGTGCCGCTTGTGCTGCTCGCGAAACTCGGGGCGATCCTGCGGCACGCCGTCCTGAGCCTGCCACACGCCCGCGCTGTGTCCTTCGCCTACACCTCCGAAGAACGCCTTCATCTCGTCGAAGCGCGCCTTGTTGCCGAGTGCCGCGTTGACCACGGTGGCAAGCGAGCCTGCGCCCGCCGGGCCCATCAGTGGGCGCGCCGAAATCAGGTTGGTGAAGTACAGCGCCGGGATCGTCGCTTCCTTCGCGGCCTGCACGACCGGCGTGGTGCCGATGGCGAGGTCGGGTTCGAACTCGCGCATCGCGGCGAGATCCTGTTCGAGCGAGGCACGGAACTGCACATGCACTCCCTTGGCGGCCAACCACTCCCGGTCCGGGTCGCTCCAGACAGTGCGCGGACACGCGGTGCCGACATAGCGCACATCGGCGCCGCTCTCGATCAGCAGCCGCGCGACGAGCAACTCGGAGCCCTCGTAGCCGCTCAACGTGATCCGCCCCTTGATCGGCATCTTGGCGAGCGCACCGCGGATCGCGGGCAGGATCCGGTTCTTCGCCGCATCGATCTTGTCGCGCGCGACGTTGGCCGCGCGCCCGATCGCTTCGAGCCAGGCTTCGGTGCCGTCATGACCGACCGGTGCCGAGCCGACGATCGGTCGACCCGCGGCCTCGAACTCGCGCACGCTCGCGGTGTAGAACGGGTGGATTGCGGCAACGGCGGTGCAGTCGAGCGCGGCATAGAGTTCGCGCCATTCGCGCGTCGGCACTACCGGCCCGGCGGCGAGCCCCATCGGCTCGAGCATCATGCCGATGCCCATCGGGTCTGCCGGGAACATCTCGCCGAGCAGCGTGATCGTCGGCTTGCCTGCAGCGCTGCCGGGCTGATAGCCGCGCGGGGCCTGCACTGGACCGGTCTCGACTTCGGCGCGCGCGAACCTGAGCATCGCACCGGCGAGCACGTCCTTGGCTTCGGCATGCGTCGGCACGCCGAAGCCCGGTACATCGATGCCGATGATCCGGACCCCGTCGATCTCCTTCGGCAGCAGCTGCAACGGCACCCCGCTCGCCGTCGGCACGCACAGGTTGATGATCACCACGGCGTCGTAGAGCGCGGGGTCGGCGAGCTTGAACACGGCCTCGCGAATGTCTTCGAACAGCTTGCCGGTCACCAGCGTCTCGGAGTTGAACGGCACATAGCCGACCGTGCGCCGCGCGCCGTAGAAGTGCGACGTGAAGGTGAGCCCGTAGACGCAGCACGCCGAGCCCGAAAGCACGGTCGCCGTGCGGCGCATGCGCAGGCCAACGCGCAGGCTGCCGAACGCGGGGCACATCGATGGGGGCTGATCGTGGGGCCCCTTCGGATAATCCCTGGCGCAGCGGTCGCGCGCCTCGCTCTGGCCGGCGGCGCGCGCCGCCGCTTCGAGCTGCGCCTTGC
>JACMMK010000477.1 GCA_014379045.1 Burkholderiales bacterium | reverse complement strand
GCGTCGCGTCACGACGTGCCGCCAGCACGCGTGCCAGCAGGTCCTCGATCGGTGCGCGTGCCTGCATCGCGCGCAGCCCAGGGGTATTCGGGGACGAGATGTTGCAGACCAGGTAGTCGGCGAGGCCCGCCACCGCCTCGATCCCCTTCACATAGTCGGCGGCGCCGTCGACGGTCTCCCTGTTCTTGCCGACGTTGGCGCCGACGATGCCGCGCTCGCCCACGCGTCGACGGCGCCGCTCGAGGCGCTCGGCATACGCCGCGAGCCCGGCGCTGTTGAAGCCGTAGCGGTTGATGACCGCGCGATCGTCGGTCAGCCTGAACAGGCGCGGCCTGGGATTGCCGGGCTGCGGCCTGGGCGCGACCGACCCGGCTTCGACGAAGCCGAAACCCGCGCGCAGCATCGGATCGATCACCTCGGCATCCTTGTCGAAGCCGGCCGCCAGACCGATCGGACAGCTGAAGTCCAGACCCCAGACGCGCGTCGCCAGCAGCGGATCATCGAAGCGCGCGGAGCGCGGCGTGGATCCCGGCGCGAGTCCCAGCGGGAAGCCGAGCTTGAGGGCGGTGATTGCCAGTCGGTGGGCGGCCTCGGGGTCGAGCCGATGCAGCAGGCGCTGCGACCAGGGGATGTCTCTCATGGGCGCGCATTCTAGCGCGCGGCGTCACGCGACCGAAGACGTCGGCGCGCCTGCCCGCGGACGCATCTGCTACCCTCGTCCCCCTCTCGGAACCTGGGCCCCGGCCCGACAGATCGGAACGACACCGTCGCATGAAGCGCATCATCATCGGCATTACCGGCGCGTCCGGCATCATCTACGGCGTGCGCGCCCTTGAAATACTTCGCGCCCTGCCCGACGTCGAGACGCACCTGGTGATGTCGCCGTCGGCGGCACGCACGCTGGTCGAAGAAACCGACTACGACCTCGACCATGTGAAGTCGCTGGCCGATGCGCAGCACAGCTATCGCGACATCGGCGCGTCGATCTCGAGCGGATCGTTTCGCACCGAAGGCATGCTGATCGCGCCGTGTTCGATCAAGACCCTGTCGGGCATCGCCAACTCGTTCGACGACGAGCTGATCGTGCGCGCGGCCGATGTCTGCCTGAAGGAACGCCGCCGTGTCGTGCTGCTGCTGCGCGAAACGCCGCTCCACGCCGGTCATATCGCGTTGATGGAACAGGCGACGCGCAACGGCGCGATCATCATGCCGCCGGTACCCGCGTTCTACCACCGACCGAAGACGATCGACGACATCGTCACGCAGACGGTCGGCCGCGCGCTCGACCTGTTCGGCGTCGATACGCATCTGGTGAAGCGCTGGAAAGATCCGCAGGGGTCGGCTTGAATGCGAGGGGACGCTAGCAGCGACGGGTTCTGGTCGTTCTCGCTGCGTCTGTACGCACGACCTGAAGTACCGCCCGCCTGCCTCGCCCTGCAGGACGAAGGCGGGGCGGACGTGAATCTCGTGCTGTTCCTGCTGTATCTCGCAGACCGCGGCCGGCTGCTGGATGCGACCGAGATCGCCGGCCTCGAGCGCGCAACCCGTGTCTGGCGCGTGCAGGTGGTCGAGCCGTTGCGCAACGTGCGCCGGGTGCTGAAGACCGACGTCGACGCGTTCACCCAGGCACGGACCGCAGCGTTTCGGGATGAGGTGAAGCGCATCGAACTGGGCGCGGAGAAGCTCGAGCAGTCGACGCTGGAAGCCCTCGCGCCTGCCACCACGGCCGGCGCGCCCGCGCCCTCGCG
>JACMMK010000476.1 GCA_014379045.1 Burkholderiales bacterium | reverse complement strand
CGCGTCATGCGCTGATCCGGCGCACCACGGCTTGCGCGCGCGCTGCGAGTTCGACGAGGTCGACGCCGGGTATTGCATCGTCGCGCACGACGACCCGCCCGGCGGACAGCAGGCAGCGCAGCGTTGGCCGGCCACCGCTGACCACCGGACCGATAGCGGGGTCGTGCAGGCCCATGTACCGCGGCGCATCGAGCGAATACACCGCAAGGTCGGCCGCGCGTCCGGGTTCGATCGCACCGGTATGCAGGCCGAGGATCCCGGCGCCACCACTGGTACCCCACTCGATCACCTGCTCGGCCGTCACCGCGTCGCCGCCGCCTTCGAAGCGTCCGAGTCCCTTTGCCGCGCGATGCACGAGCCAGGCGGTGTGCGCCTCGGACAGCATGTCCGCGGCTTCGTTCGACGCCGCGCCGTCGACCGCGAGCGACACCGGCATTCCGGCCGCGGCCATCTGCGGCGCGGACGCGATGCCGCTGCCCAATCGGCAGTTGCTGGCCGGGCAGTGCGCGATGCCGGTCCGGTTGCGCGCCATCAGCGCGATCTCGGCGTCGCTCGTGTGGCACAGATGGGCGAACCATACGTCGGGCCCGATCCACTCGTGGTCGGCGCAGAACTCCACCGGTGAGCGGTCGTGCGCTTCGCGGAAGTAGCGCAGGTAGTCGAGGTTCTCCGACAGGTGGGTATGCAGGCGGATGCCGAGGCTGCGCGCGGCACGCGCCATCTCGCGCAGTTCCTCGGGGCGCACGCGATAGGTCGGCGTGGTCGGCGCCATCACGACGCGGCGCATCGAGAGCGGGTCGGGATCGTGATAGCGATGCACGAGTCCTGCCACATCGTCGATGATGGCGCCGACACTTTCCGGCCGCAGTTCGCGCGGGATGTCGGTCTCGAAACCCGGCTGGGGCCGGGTCATGCCGCCGCGGCACAGAACGAAGCGCACCCCCAGGCGTTCGGCCACCTCGAACAGGATGCGCGCCCCGTCGAACGCGATGTCCGGGTAATACAGGTAGTGATGATCGGCGATCGTCGTGCACCCCGACAGCATCAGTTCGACGATGCCGACGGTGGCCGCCGTCTCCAGCGCCTCGGCGTCGATCGTGTGACGGTAGCGCGCCGTGACCTCGACCAGCCATTGCGCGAGCGAGGCGTTGATGCCGCCGGGCACCCCCTTGAGCATCGTCTGGAACAGGTGGTGGTGCGTGTTGACCCAGCCGGGATACACCACGCAGCCGGAGGCGTCGATGACCGTGTCGCCGGGCAGCGCAGTCAGGTGCCCGACGTCGGTGATGCGCCCGGCGTCGATGCGGATGTCGGTCGCGCTGCTGCGCGCCCGTTCGCCGGCGAGACCGGTAATGATCGCGCGCGCGCCGCGGATCAATGTCGGCGGAGAGGTCGACGACACCGAGGTCGAGCGCTTGGTCGACGTCGCCCGACCGGCGCTCTGGAAGGCAGAATTGGACATCAGCTTTCGGGAACGATTTCGCTGTCGTGCCAACCGCCGAGGCACAGGCGCGAGAGCCAGACCATCAGCAGGAACAGGAGCACACCGGTGGCCGTGATCAGGATCAACGCAGCGAACAGACGAGGAATGTTGATCTGGAACCCTGCCTGCAGGATCTGATAGGCGAGACCGGCCCCGGTGCCGCCGGTGCCGGCGACGAACTCCGCAACCACCGCGCCGATCAGCGCGAGTCCCGACGAGATGCGCAGCCCGCCGAAGAAGTACGGCAGCGCCGACGGGATGCGCAGACGCACCAGCGTCTGCAGCCGCGTAGCCCGGTTCATGCGAAACAGGTTCACCAGGCCGGGGTTGACCGAGCGCAATCCGAGCGTCGTGTTGGAGATGATCGGGAACAGCGCGACCAGCGTCGCGCAGAGCGTGAGTGCTGCGGTCGGATCCTTCACCCAGATGATGATCAGCGGCGCGATCGCCACCACCGGCGTCACCTGCAGCAACACCGCGTACGGGAACAGCGACACTTCGATCCAGCGGCTCTGCACGAACAGGAATGCCACCGCGGTGCCGAGCAGCACCGCAGTGAAGAATGCGAGGAAGGTGATCTTCAGCGTCACCAGCAGCGATGCGGACAGCAGCCCCCAATCGGCAACCAGGGTCTGCGCGACCACGATCGGACCGGGGACGAGATACTTCGGTACCTCGAGCCCGACCACCAGCCCATGCCATATCGACAGCACCGCTACCCCGACCAGGAGCGGCAGCGCGACCTTTATGAAACGCGGGTCGGCGACGAGTGGCTTCATGCGTGCCCACCCGGCGACCCGCTCGCCTCGGCCAGAAGCTCGGCGAGCTCCTTGCAGTAGGTGGCGAAGCGTTGCGTGACGCGAAACGCGCTGGTGCGCGGATGCGGCTCGTCGATGACGACTTCCTTCATCACCCGCCCGGGCCGCGCGGCCATCACCACGACCCGGGTCGACAGGAACACGGCTTCGTAGATGCTGTGCGTGACGAAGATCACCGTAAGGTGGCGCTGCCACCACAGCGCGATCAGATCGGCGTCGAGGCGGTTACGGGTGATTTCGTCGAGCGCGCCGAACGGCTCGTCCATCAGCAGCAGGTCGGGTTCGTTGACGAGTGCGCGCGCGATCGACACGCGCATCTGCATCCCCCCGGAAAGCTCGCGCGGGAAATGGCTGCCGAAACCCTCGAGGCCGACCAGCGCGAGTGCGGCCGCGACGCGCG
>JACMMK010000475.1 GCA_014379045.1 Burkholderiales bacterium | reverse complement strand
CGGCCGGCCGCAGCAGGCGCGCAGCGGGCATCATCCCGGCGCCGTCAACGCGGGCGCCCCGCGCCTGCCAGCCAGCGCTTGAGCCACGGCAGGTCGCCTGAGGAATCCTGAGGGGCGCTCGAAGCGCGGGCAAACTCGCCCGCCGCGGACTTGGGCAACGAATGCAGCAGGCTCACACTGCCCGCCGCCACCCCGAGCACGAGCCACTGCTCGCCGATCTCGACCAGCACCAGGCGTTCGCGTGGACCGACCATCACGCCCCCGACCACGCGCAACAGGCCGCCCGCGCTCTGGTTCGGACCGATTCGACGCAACACCCAGCCGGTGGCGACGATCGCTGCGACCACGAGCGCGAGACCGAACACGACCTGCAACACACCCGAGAACGACATCGGTGACGGCGGCAGCGCGTCGGCGGCGGTGGCGGTTGCCCCGGCCAGGGCGCCTAGCGCCGCGCAGAGCAGCCGAACGCCGCGACGATTCATCGATTCAAGCGCCGTAACCGCTCTTCGGGAGTGATGATATCGGTCAGGCGAATGCCGAACTTCTCGTTGACGACGACGACCTCACCCTGCGCGATCAGGCAGCCGTTGACCAGTACCGTCATCGGCTCACCGGCCATGCCATCGAGTTCGATCACCGAACCCTGCGCGAGTTGGAGCAGATTGCGGATCTGGATCTTGGTGCGTCCGAGTTCGACGGTGATCGTGACCGGAATGTCGAGGATCAACTCGAGGTTGCCGGGCGCGGCACCGTTCGATTCGCTCTTCAGCTGCGCGAACGCAGCCGGTTGCGCCGCCTGCGCGTCCGGCAGTTTTTCCTGCTCTTCCAGTGCCGAGGCCCAGTCGTCGGCGCTGATGTTGTCGGCCGCCGACGCGCCGGCCACCGGCATGTCGGTCGTCGACTCAGCCACCGGCCGGACCTTCGAGCGCGCGCGCCTCACCGTCGGGCGCGTTGACGAAACGCCGGACCTTGAGTGCGTAGCGCCCTTCGTTCACGCCGTACGAACAGTCGAGCACCGGGATGCCGTCGACTTCGGCCACCACCGTCTCGGGCACATCGATGCCGATCACGTCGCCGACCTCGAGTTGCATCAAGTCGCCGAGGGTCACGCTGCCTGTTCCGAAATTCGCAACGAGGTCGACATCCGCATCCTGTATCTGCCGTGTCAGCATCGAGACCCAGCGCGCATCGGACTCGCTGCGATCGGCTTGCATGCCGCTGTAGATCATGTCGCGCAGCGGTTCGAGCATAGCATAGGGCATGCACACCTGAAACTCGCCGCCACCCGAGCCGAGGTCGATCGTGAAGCTCGAAACCACGACCACTTCGGTCGGCGTCGCGATGTTCGCGAACTGCGTGTTCATCTCGGAGCGTACGAATTCGAACGTGAGCGGGAACACCGGCTGCCACGATTTCTCGTAGTCGGCGAAGGCGAGCTTCAGCACGGTCTGGATGATGCGCTGTTCGGTCTGGGTGAAGTCGCGACCTTCGACGCGCGAGTGGATCTTGCCGCTGCCGCCGAACAGCGTGTCGATGATCTGGAACACGAGATTCGGATCGAACACGAACAGCGCCGTCCCACGCAGCGGTTTCGCGTACACCAGATTGAGGTTGGTCGGCACCGGCAGGTTGCGCGTGAAGTCGCTGTACTTGATGACCCGCACCGGGCCGACGGAGATCTCGGGCGAGCGGCGCAGCAGGTTGTACAGCGAGTTGCGCAGCAGCCGCGCATAACGTTCGTTGATCAGCTCGAGCGTGGGCATGCGCCCGCGAACGATCCGTTCCTGGCGACCGATGTCGTACGCTCGGACCGCGCCGGCGGCTTCGGCCTCCACCGGCTGCTCCTCAGCGTCTCCCGATACGCCGCGCAGCAGCGCGTCCACTTCGTCCTGGGAGAGTATGTCTTCGGCCATGTGGGGGCGTCGTGCGCGGGCGGGTGAGCGGCGCCTACTGGATCACGAACGACGTGAACAGCACATCGGTGACCCCGAGTCCGTCGACCTTGGCGATCGTAGCCTTCGCTGTCTCGGTCGCCTTGTCGAAGTCGGCCCGCGCTTGATCGATGACCGGTTGCTCGGTGCCTTCGGGCAGAGGCTTCAACAGCGGCGGAAGATCGAATTCGATACCCAGCGCCTTGTTCGCCTGCTGCCGGATTTCCAGCTGCAGGCGCTGTTTGCCCTCTGCGCTCGTCACGTCGTCAGCGCGCTTGCCCGACAGCACCAGCAGAATGCCGTTGCGGATCTCGGGCAGGAGTTTCTTCACCGTCTCCTGGGCCTTCGCATCGGCCACCCGCAGCTCCATCGCTACCTGCAGATACCGTCCGCGGTCGGCAAGATTGACCACGAACGGTTCGAGCTTCTCGAACATCGGCGGCGCCTTCGACTTCGCCTTGGTCAGGACTTCGCCCTCGCCCTCTGCCGCCGGTTTGCCCTTGAGCATGAACCACGCGCCGCCGCCGCCGGCGATCAGCACGACCAGCAGGCCGATGATCAGGAACAGCTTGCCCTTGCCTTTCTTGGGCGCATCAGTGGTTGCTGCGGGTGCCTTCGCCGGTGCCTTTGCCATACGCCTGTCTCGACCTCGCCATCAATACAAAGTGACGCGAAAACAACGTCTTTGCGGGCGCAGTTTATGTGCAGGGTGACGAGAGCGCAATAACCTTATAGCCGATGGGCGTTTTTCGAAGAACTCAGACGAACATGTCGACGCCGCCGCGGCCTCGCAACAGCGCAAGACCACGTTCGGTAACGCCGTCGAGCGATGGCGCACCGACGACGTCACCGCCCGAGCGATCCTGATCAGGGTCGAACCCGTGCCCACCCGCTTGCCGAAACGCCTGCTGCTGGCCGGAGAAGGATTCCGCACCGACCGAGGTGTGTCCGAGCGCAAGTCCGCTCTGCGCGAGCAGATCGCCCAGGCGCGGTAACGCCGCCTGGATCGCCTCCCGGACCGCAGCATGACTCGACGAGAAGAACAGACTCGCCTGGTCATTCTGGATCGAGATTCGCAGCTCGATCGGCCCGAGCTGCGGCGGGTTGACCTGGATGTCGGCCACCTGCAGGCGCTGGCCGACGAGCCACGTCACCCGCTCCCCCAAGGCCTCGCCCCACTCGGCGCGTGCGAAGGGCACGGTGACCTGTGTGTTGACCGCGCGCGTCTCGGCCGGCGAAGACGTCGACGGCGCTGCGTTAATCGAGAACGAGGCTTGGGTGCTCGCCGGCGTCACCTCGGTGCCCACGCGCAGCGCCGGCAGTTCG
>JACMMK010000474.1 GCA_014379045.1 Burkholderiales bacterium | reverse complement strand
ATGCCGTCGCTCGCGCGTGCGAGGTCCATGCGCGCGAGCGCGCTTGCGCTTTCGGCGAGCGAGATCACGCCCGCCGCGTGCTCGCCTGCCATCCAGCCCTCGACCTCGGCATCGATCAATTCGAAACCGGCGTGTGCCAGGCGCTCGCACGCGCGTGCGAACAGCTCGAGCGTTGGCGCATCGCACATCGCGTCGATCAGTTGCCTTGGCACGAGCACGCGTCGGCGTGGGGCATCGATGCGACTGCCGGGTTCCTCGGACAGCGCCGCCCAGGTCGTCTCCACATCCTCGACGCTGCGCCCGATCAGCCCTACGCTCGACAGGCTCGGCGTGTGGTTGGGCTTACCGTCGAGGGTGAGGCTTCCGATCCGGGGCATCAGACCGACCACGCCGCAATGACAGGCGGGGTTGCGGATCGAGCCGCCGCTGTCGGTGCCGATGTTCACATCAGCGAGGTCGAGCGCCGCGGCCACCGCCGCGCCGGTCGATGAGCCACCGGCCGTGCGTGCGACGTCCCACGGATTCAGACCCAGCGGTTCGAACGCATTGGTGACGCCGTACATCGCGAGTTCCGACAAGGTGGTGGTGCCGAGTACGACGCCGCCCGCCGCGCGCGCACGCGTGACGATGCCCGCATCGCGCACGGCCGTCCGCGCGGCGTACATTTCGCTGCCTTCGGTCCAGGGCAGTCCGGCCACCGGGATGTTGCCCTTCACGCTGACTGCAAGGCCGTGCATCGGGCCGCGCGACACGCCTCGCACGAGCTCCGTCTGCAGCGCCTGCGCCTGGGCCGGTATGTCGGCGCACAGGTGCGAAAACGCGCGATAGACCGGGTTGAGGCGCGCGCCGCGCGCCTGCGCACGCTCGATGTGCTGCACGACCGACGTTGCACCGCACGCGAACGCGGCCGTGTGTTGCGCGATCGACACCGGGATGTGTTCACGCATCGGCCGCGCTCCGCCCGCGAAAGTGGGAAGCAGGGGTCACGCCGGCGCGCAACAGAAGCCGACCTGGCGTGGAGAACGGGCGCATGGTTGGTCTCATCGGTCACCGATCATCGACTGCGCGCCCCGTGGCCTTCATGCCTTTGACGCCGCGGCGATCAACCCTTCGCGTTCGAGCAGGGCGAACACCCCACCGGCACAGATCAGCGCGCGCAGCTTGTCCGGCACCGGCGTGGCCGCCAACACCGTGCCGCGCGCGACATTGCCTACGGTCGCCGCGTCGAGGTCGACTGCTGCAGTGTCGCCTTCGGCAAACGCCGCGCTCACTCCCGCGCAAGCGATCGCCGGAAACGCGAAGTTCACGCAGTTGCGGAAGAAGAGGCCGTTGATCGACTCGGCGACCAGGCAGGCCAATCCGAGATTCTTCAGCGAGCGCGCGGCCGGCCGGCTCGACCCCATGCCGAAGTTGCGCCCGCCGATCAGAATATCGCCGGCGCGCACCTGGGCCGCCCAGCCCGGTCGGTTCGCGCTGAATACATGGCGCGCCTGCTCTTCGGCGGCGAGATAGAACGCCTGGATCGGCAGGATCAGGTCGGTGTTGATGTTGTCGCCGACGCTCCACACCCGGCCTTCGAAGCGCATCGGTGTCATCGTTGTCGTCGCCCGGGCGCGCTCGCGCTCATCGTCCTTCTCCGTCGTCCGGTTTCGAACGATGGCTGGGCACGATGAACGAGCCCGACTCGGCTACGTCGATCCCGTCACCTTTCAGGTGACGGGTCCCTCGCCGCGGGCCTCGCGTGCTCATCGCAGGAACTCGCGCGGGTCGGTGATCGTGCCGGTCAACGCCGAGGCGGCGACCGTCGCCGGCGAGGCCATGTAGATCTTCGCGCTGGGGTCGCCCATGCGCCCCTTGAAGTTGCGCGTCGTCGCCGTGATGCAGGTCTCGTCGGGTCCGAGCGCGCCGAGGTGACCCCCTCCGCACGCCCCGCAGGTCGGCGGCGTGATCACGGCCCCGGCATCGGCGAGTTGCGCGATCACCCCCGCGTGCAACGCCGCGCGATAGATCTGCTGCGAGCCCGGCGTGACGATGAAGCGTACCCCCGGGGCGACCTGGCGGCCCGCGACCACCTGCGCAGCGAGGGTCAGATCCTCGAGCGTGCCGTTCGCGCACGAGCCGACGAACGCCTGGTCGATCCGGATGCCCGCGGCGGCGGCGATCGGCCGCGAATTCTCGATCACGCTGTCGGGGAACGCGACCAACGGTTCGAGCGCCGACAGATCGACCTCACGCAGTGCGACATAGCCGGCGTCGGGGTCGGGGTACACCGGCTCGAACGGCTGTGAGTTGCGCGCGCCCACCCAGTCGATCATCACCGCGTCGGGCTCGAACGTCGCGAACTCGGCCGACAGTTCTGCCGCCATCGTCGTCAACGTCTTGCGCGCGCTGATCGAAAGCCGCTCGATGCCCGGTCCGCCGAACTCGACGTTTTGGGTCGCATGATCGCCGTAGCGCCCGGCGATCTGCAGGAACGCGTCCTTCGTCGTCACCGCTGTCGGCAGCGTGCCGATCAGCTGATAGCGCACTGTCGCGCCGACCTGGAACCAGGTCTCGTTCTTCACCGCGGCATAGACGATGTCGGGCTGGCCGACACCGCGTGCGAGGCAGTTGAACACGCCTGCGCTGCAGGTATGCGAGTCGCTGCACAACAGCACGTCGCCGGGAAGCGCGTAACCGTGGTCGGCCACCAGCTGGTGGCTGATGCCTTGAGCGGCGCCGACGTCGTGGAAACGTTCGATGCCGAAGCGTGCGACGAACGCGCGTCCGGTGCGCTGTGCCGCCGCGACCTGCGCGTTCGGCGCGGGGACGCGATGATCGAACACGACGATCAGGCGCTTCGGGTCGCGCACCGCGAGGATCTCGCGCCAGCGGTTGGGCATGAAATTGTTGTCGAACAGGATCACGGTGTCGACGGCGACCGTCACCAGGTCACCCGGGGCGACGCGCGTGCGCCCGCTGCGCCGCGCGAGAATCTTCTCCGCGATCGTCATGCCGCGCGCTGCGCCGGTCGTCGGCGTCGTCGGCGTCGGTTTCGGTGTAGTCGGCAGCTCAGCCACCGGTGAAGCGGCGCTCGAGTTCGTCGAGCTGTTCCATTCCCATCAGCTCGTTCAGCTCGTCAAACGATACCAGCAGATCGGGCCGGTCGACGACCCGGTCGTCGCGCACGACCTCCTGCTGGAATACCGAGAGCGCGTTCATCATGCCTTTCAGCGCTGCGGTCGACAGCAGCCGCGGGTAACTCACGCCCCCCACGCCCACCGCCTGCAACTGGCCCGGCGACATCAGCGGCGTCGTGCTGCGCGAACGCAGCCCCAGCCCCATGTTGACGATCAACGGCCTGGGCACGCTGCGCGCGACCTTCGCGATGTCCTCCTTCGACAACAGCGCATCGGCATACATGATGTCGGCGCCGGCTTCGGCGTAGAGGTTCAAACGTCGAATCGCTTCATCGACGCCGTGCGGACCGGCGGCATCGGTGCGCGAGACGATCACGAATTCCGGATCGCGCCTCGCGTCGACGGCCGCTTTCACCTTCTGCACCATCTCGTCGGCCGGGATGCAGGTCTTGCCCGCCATGTGACCGCAGCGCTTCGGCCAGACCTGGTCTTCGAACATCAGGGCGGCCATGCCGGCTTTCTCGAACGCGCGCACGACGAAATGCACATTCATCGCGTTGCCGTAGCCGGTGTCGGCGTCTGCGCGCAGCAGCAGCCCCTCGGTGCAGTCGGCGAGGCGGCGCGCATTGGACAGGTTTTCCTCGAACGTCATCACGCCGCGGTCGACCCAGCCCATCCGGCTCTCCGACACCCCCGCGCCCGAGATCGACGCACTGCGAAACCCCGCGCGCTCGATCAGCCGGGCGCTGTAGCCGTCGTAGATGCCGGGCTGGATCAGGATTTCGGGCGCGTGCATCAGCGCCTTGAACTGCTTGCCTGGACTGTCCATCTGCGCCTCCGGATGCGGACGCTGCCTGTGCAGCACGCCATCGATTTCATGGCATGATCGTGCATGAAGCGTGGATTCGCAACCGTCCATCGAGGCGCTTTCCGCTGGCGCCGTGATCGAACGTTGTTCGCAGCTTCTTGCGACGCGCGCCGCGTTGCGAAGCGCGCCGCACGCGCGTCGGCAGCGGCGCTGTCGACGTTTCTGCTCGCGAGTGTTGCGCAGGCACAGGGCCAGTCGATGTCTGCCGCCGACTACCCGT
>JACMMK010000473.1 GCA_014379045.1 Burkholderiales bacterium | reverse complement strand
CTGCGTGCGCCCGCGGGCGCGCGCACCGCGTCCTGTTTTCCCGCTGCCGCGCCGGACCGCGCGTCGACTTTCTGCTTTGCCGCAGCGACCCATCTGGATTCGCGCTTGTCCAGAAACGCCGTGATGCCCTCGCGCCCTTCTGCGCTTGCGCGCACCTGCGCGATGCGCCGCGCCGATTCCGCGACCAGGCGATCATCGATCGGGCTCGCCGCGACGCGCGCGATCCAGTCCTTGCACTGGGCGAGCGCATGCGGGCCGCCGAGAAAGAGCAGCGTCACCAGTGCATTGAGCGTCGGCCCGAGTTCATGTTCCTCGACCAGGTCATGCACGAGCCCGATGCGAAACGCCTCGGGGGCTTCGAACTTCTCCGCGGTCAGGAAATAGCGCCGCGCGTGTCGCTCGCCGATCGCAGCAATGACATACGGTGCCACGACTGCGGGAATCAGGCCGAGCCGGACTTCGGATAGGCAGAACGTTGCCTCGCGGCTAGCGACCGCGATGTCGCAGCACGCGACCAGTCCGAGCCCGCCGGCATAGGCGGGGCCGTGCACGCGGGCGATCGTCGGCTTCGACAACGTGTAGAGCGTGTGCATCAACTCGGCCAGCCCGAGCGCATCCTTCAGATTCTGGGCTTCGGAGAAGCCCGCCATCCGCTTCATCCAGTTCAGATTCGCGCCAGAGGAAAAGCTCGGGCCATTGGCCGCGAGGATCACCACGCGCACCCCCGCGTCGACGTCGAGGTCGCGCAATGCGTGCGTGAGTTCCGACACCATCACATCGTCGAAGGCGTTGTGGACTTCGGGGCGATCGAGCGTGATGGTGGCGATGCCGTCGTCATCGACGGCAACGACGATGCTGGGGCGGGTGTTCGCGGATTCCGAAGCGCGCGCTGCAGCCATGGGACGGTTCCTGAAAACAGCTGGTTGTGCCGCAGTGTCAGCCGCAGGCGCGACTGCACCGGGACTCGATCACGCGCTCACGACGGGGTAGGCCACCCGGCCGGCACTTTAGCGGGGACCGGTCGGTTCAGTCAGTATCTCAGTCAGCGTAGATTCCCGCCTTGCGGATGATCGGACTCCACTTCTCGATCTCGCGCGCGAGGTGCGTACGCAGGCCCTGCGGGGTGGCCAGTTCGGGGCTGACCGTCTCGACGCCGAACTCGGCGAGTCGGGCACGGAAACCGGCATCCTTGATGGTCGCGAGCAGCGCCTGATTCAGGCGGTCGAGGATCGGCTTCGGCGTCCCGCGCGGCGCATACAGCCCGTGCCAGACCCCCAGTTCGAAGCCGCTCAGCCCCTGCTCGGCCAGTGTCGGTACGTTGGGCAACTGCGTGAGGCGTCGCGCAGACGTAGTCCCGATGACCTTCACCCGGCCCGCCTTGATCTGCGACACCGTGTTCGTCGACTGGTCGCACAGCAGGTCGACCTGCCCGCCGACCAGATCGCTGATCGCCGGTGCGGTGCCCTTGTACGGCACGGTCGTGAGATCGATGCCGATCGTGCTCATGAACAGCAGGCCGCACAAGTGCGACGCCGCGCCGATCCCTGCGTTGGCAATCGTGACCTTGTCACCATTAGCCTTCAGGTACGGGATCAGTTCCTTGAGTGTCGCAGGCACGAGCGTCGGGCGGGTGAGCAGCGTCATCGGCACGTCGGCGACCTGTCCGATCGGCTCGAGATCCTTGTTGGGGTCGAACGGCAGACGCTTGTACAACGCCGGTGCGGTAGCCATGCCGATATGCATCAACAGGATCGTCTGCCCGTCGGGCGCCGCCCGCACCACCTTGTCGACGCCGATCGTGCCACCCGCCCCCGGTGCATTCTCGACCAGGACCGTCTGCTTGAAGAACGCCTGGAACTGCTGCGCCATCAGCCGCCCCATGGTGTCGGTGGGACCGCCTGCGGCGAACGGCACGATCAGCGACACCGGCCTGTTGGGGTATTCCTGGGCGGCGGCAGCGCCGCCCCAGACGAGCGCGACGACGCCGACCGATGCGTTGCGCAGCGCGTGCTTTGACAGCCGCAGGGCGACGGACTTGACCATGTTCATTCCTCCTCGACGAAGTTAACGCCACCGTTTGGACGGTGTGCGTCGGGAATACGCACGGGGCGAGTACTCCGGCCCGACGCGCGGCAGCATCTCAAGCGCCGCCGATTCCACCCGTCGCGAGACTGCAACAAATCAGCAACGGAGAGAGGAGTCTAGGTCCGAACCGCTGCGTCGTCTCGGCATTAATTCCGTCCAGGGGTGTGGCGCGCGCCGAGCGTTCTCCTAGAACGAACCCGATCCCAGCCAGCGGTCGAGTTGCTCTATACGATCGTTACCCCAGAAAGGTTCGCCGTCGACGATGAAGTACGGGGAGCCGAACACCCCCTTATCGATCGCGCGACGGCTCGCGACGCGCGGCAGTTCCTTCACCGCCGGGTCGGCCAGGGCGAGCGTGAGCTCCGGCCCGGGCACGCCCATCTCCGCTGCTACGTCGACCGTCATCTGCGGGCTCGAGATATCCCGGTCGTCAGCGAAGAACGCGTGGAACAGCGCGAGCGCCAACCGCTGCGCGAACGCCGGATCGCGCTGCGCGAGCCAGTAGTACGCGCGACACGGGGCCTGCCCGCTGACCGGGAACTTGGACGGGTGCCGATAGGCGATGCCGTGAAAGCGCGCGGTGCGCGGCACGTCGACCCGCGAATAGTCGCCCTTCATCGGCACGCTCGGCAGCGGCCGACCGCCGCTCACCTCGAACACCAGACCGAGCAGGATCGGGTGCCAGACGACCTCGCGCCCGTGCGCCTTCGCGACGGCACCGATACGATGCGCCGCGAAGTACCCGTACGGCGACGAGAAGTCGAAGTAGAAATCTATCGGTGCAGTCATCGTCTTCCTCGGTGGTTCCTGCTCGAACGG
>JACMMK010000472.1 GCA_014379045.1 Burkholderiales bacterium | reverse complement strand
GAACGGCACGCCGATGAACAGCACGCGGGCATACGCCGTCGCCTGCTCGAGCACCGTGCCACGCGCGCCCATCGCGAAGAACAGCACGTGCCCAAGGGTTTCGACCAGCACCGTGAACAGCAGACCGAGCCCGCCGCCGATCAGCAGCGCGTGCACGATCAACGCCGAGGCCTGCTCGCGTCGACCCGATCCCAAGGTCCGCGCGACGGCCGAACTCACGCCGCCGCCCATCGCGCCGGTCGACATCATGTTCATCAGCAGCGCGAGCGGCAGCACCAACGCGTACGCCGCCAGTGCCTCGGTGCCGAGCCGACCGACGAGCACCGTCTCGAGGGTCAGTGCGACCGCCTGCGCTACGCCGATCAGCGTCGTAGGCACCGACTGGCGCAGCAGCGTGGCGAGCGCGCGCGACGGCTGCAGGGGCTCGGTCATCGGCGGTGCATCCCGGCATTGTGCGACGCTGGGTAGACGCTCGGTTGCAAGCTCGAACAGACGTGGCGCAGAGCGCGCTCGCCGCGCATGATCGGCGAGCGATCGGCGATTCGCGCCTAGCGCGCGGCCGACATCCGGAAGTCGAACTCGACCCGACTGAACGGACTGGGCAGCGAATACTTCGCCGCCTCGCTCGCCGAATCGCACTTGACGAACGGCACCGCGAGCGAAGCGCGTACGCCGAATACCGCATCCTCGTCGATGTACCGGTCGTCGTCGGGGAACACCTCGGTCGTGAGCGGCGCAAACCCCTGCGCGAGCACCCGGAAATGGAAGTGGGCGGGACGCCACGCATGTCTGCCCCCTGCGCGCAGCAGCGCGCCGACCGGACCGTCGTACGGCACCGTGTAGGGCGCTGGCCGAACCGTCGTGAACGCGTAGACGCCATCGTCGGCGAGCGCCATCCGGAAGCGCAGATTGTCCGATTGCTGGCTCGGGTCCTGCTGCCAGTAAAGGCCCTCGGCGTTGGTCTGCCAGAAATCGATCGTAGCATTGCGCACCGGACGCCCTTCGAGATCGAGCACGCGCCCGCGCACCAGCACCCGCTCGCCGGTATTGTCGCGTGCGAGGTCAGCACCGACCGGCAGTTCGGGCGAGCCCTCCGCATGGAATGGTCCGAGCACGCTGCGCTCGGTGGCGCCGGGCACGCTCTGCAGCAGATCGGTCAGCGAAGTGAGGCCCAGAATGTCCGAGGTGAGCACGAACTCGTTGCGGCCGGCATCGGTGATCGCCGCCGCACGAGTCAGGAACGCGATACCGGTGCGCCATTCCTCGGGACGCAGTTCGACCTCACGCGCGAAGGCGTGCAGGTGCCGCACCAGAGCGCCGAGCACCTCCTTCATCCTGCCGTCCTGGGCTGCGTCGAACGAGGCGATCACCGCGTCGGTGATCGTGTTGCGGTCGATGCCGTGCATCGCGGTCTCCTGCGGGGGTCGAGGGGTCGGTCAACGTCGGGAAATGGTGCGCGCGATGCGGGCGTGGGGCGCCAGGTGGCGCGCAGACACGGGACTGGATTGGCGTCTAGTCAGCCTTCAGATCGAGCGCCTTGACGATCTTCGCGTAACGGTCGACATCGTTGCGCAACACCTTCTCGAACTCGGCCGGGGACATCGGCGTCGCGTCGAGCGCGAGTACGCTCATCCGCTCGCGCACCTCGGGCGAAGTCAATGCGCGGTTGATCTCGGCGTTCAACTTCTCGATCACTGCGCCCGCGGTGCCCGCAGGTGCGAAGAAGGCAATCCAGGTGTAATCGGCGAAGCCGGGGAAACCCAGTTCGGCGACCGTCGGTACATCGGGCATCGCGGGCGAGCGCTTGGCGCTGGTCACCGCGATCGCGCGGATCTTGCCGCTTTGCGCGAGCGGCACCGCCGGGGGCATCGAGGTGCTGCCGATCGGGACCTGCCCGCCGAGTACCGCGGTGACCGCCGCCGCGGGGGTATGCGGCACATGCGTGATGTCGAGCTTGTTCAACTGGCGGAACAGCACCTCGGCGGCCAGATGCGTGGTGGTACCAGTGCCCGACGAGGCGTAACTCAACGGCTCGCGGCGCGCGAGCGCGAGCAGCTCTTTCAGGTTGGTGGCCTTCACCGACGGATGCACGAACAGCAGGTTCGGCGTCAGCGTGCCCATCGCGACCGGGGCGAAGTCACGGATCGCGTACCCGGCCTTCGAAAACAGGCTCACGTTGACCGCGAACGCGACACTGGTGCCGAGCAGCGTGTGACCGTCGGGCGCCGCCTTGGCGACGATCTGCGCGCCGATATTGCCGCCGGCGCCACCGCGATTGTCGATCAACACCGGTTGCCCCAATGCCTCGGACAGCTTCGGTTGCACCAGTCGCGCGATCGTGTCGGTGGTGGCGCCCGGCGGGAAGGCCACGACCAGGCGCACCGGGCGCGACGGGAAGGCCTGCGCGCCAGCCTCGACGACCGGCAGCGACAGCACGCTCGCGCAGGCGACGACGCGCCACAAGGTGTTCGATGTTCGCTTCACGCTCACTCCTCGGTTTGTTGTATGCAGGAACAATGCGGGCGCGGGCCGACCGTTTGCGCCACCATCAAAGCAGCGTACACACCTCGTCGAACGCGAGTCGGGGAAGCCGCGGCGGCAGCGACGCCAGGTCGCCGTAGCCCAGGTTCACTAGGAAGTTCGACTTGACCGTCGTGCCGGCAAAGAGCATCTCGTCGGCCTTCACGTTGTCGAAGCCCGACATCGGCCCGACGTCCAACCCGAGCGCACGCGCCGCGATCATCAACCAGGCGCCCTGCAGCGAACCGTTGCGCAACGCGCAGGGCTCGACCGTCTCGGGGTGCTCCCGGAAATGCGTCGCGTGGTCGGCGCCCGGGAACAGTTCGCCGAGCCGATCGTAGAAGCGCATGTCGTAGCCGATCACGGCAGTCACCGGTGCCGCGCGCACTTTCGGCACGTTACCCGCGTGCAGGGCCGGGATCAGCCGCGCCTTGCCCGCTTCGGTACGGATGAACATGATCCGTGCCGGGCTGCTGTTCGAACTGGTCGGTCCCCATTTCATCAAATCGTATAGCTCGCGCAGCACCGCGTCCTCGACCGGTCGTGCGAGCCACAGCTTGTGCGAGCGGGCGCCCGAGAGCAAGCCTTCGAGGGCGAGCGCGAGCGCGTCGCGATCGAGCCCCGCGAAGCGCGTACGCAGGTCGAGCGCGCGTTCGATGGCCAGTTGTTTCGGGTCGGGCATGGCGGACTATCGGCTGGGCTAGGAAGGCGCGGGCATCGGCGCGCGGCGCGGGGTCTGTCGCCGCGTGGGGCAGCGCATCTTACCTGTGTCCGCAAGACGTTTCGACGTTCAAACGTTTGCACGCGCGGCCGGGGCTTCTCTTCTGTCCGGCAACGAGGGACGGGCCCTGTCGACCCGGCCGAGCAACCCGCAGGGACACCTCATTCGGCCTCTGTCGGCGCGCGTCGCTCGGGCTGCGCCGCGCGCCGCGCAGCCCGCTACCCCGCAGCGGCGAGCGTCTTCGCCTCGCGCATCCGGATCTTCTCGTGCCGGCGCAACAGCTTCTCCGCGCGCACGACGATCGGGATATCGATCATCTTGCCGTCGATCTGGAACGAGCCGCGGCCCTGCGCAGCGTACTCGAGGTTCATCTCGATCACCTTGCGCGCGAATGCGACCTCCGACTCGCTCGGCGAATACTCCGCATTCACGATCTTCACCTGCCCCGGGTGGATGCAGCCGGCGCCATCGAAGCCGAAACGCCGCGACCGCTTCACCATCGTCGCGAACTTGTCCCAGTCGCTGAAATCGGCGACCGTGCCGATGAATCCGAGCGGCATCACGCCCGCGCCGCGCGCCGCGATGATCATCCGCTGCTTCGGGTGCAGCAGCACGTCTTCATCGGGCTGCATGTCGCAGTTCAGCGCGAAATCCTCGCCGCCGATGTTCATCGCGACCACGCGCGGCGAAGCACGCGGGATCTCGTCGATGCGCGAGAACGCATCCGGCGTCTCGATCATCGTGATGAACCGGGTGTGCCCGACCACCATCCCGCGCTTGATCTCGAGCTCGGTCACCAGTTCATCGAGCAGGCGGATATGCGAGGCACCGTCGGCCTTGGTGATCGCCAGACCATCGACGTCGGGACCCACGGCGTGTTCGACGTCGCGTACCGCGAGCGCGAGCGGCTGGTTGATGCGTACGACCACATCGGCTCCGCCCTGGCGTACGCGCGCCGCGTTCTTCTCGACCAGCGTGCGCGCGCGCGCCTTCTCCCCCGGCGGCACCGCGTCTTCGAGGTCGAGCTGGATCACGTCGGCGCCGCGTGTGTGCGCACGCTCGACGAACTTCTCGACATTGACCGGCACATACAGCAGAGACCGCCACACCGGCAGTTCATCGGGCGAATGCATCGTAGCCTCCAGTAGTTCGTGTGTTCTTCAGCGGATCGGTGAAGGGATGAACAGGCAGGTATCAGCGCGCACGCAGGTGCCGCGTCATGACGAATCGACGAGCGCGCCGCACGCGCGTAGCGCGGCGATCGCTTGCGCATCGAAACCGGCTGCGGCCAGCACCGCGTCGTTGTGTTCGCCGAGCGCCGGTGCGGGCAGCCTGATCGCGCCGGGTGTCGCCGACAGCCGCGGCACCACGCAGTGCATCGGAATGCGCCCGAGGTCGGCATCCGGATAGTCGGCCAGCACTTCGCGGCCGATCACGTACGGATCTTCCATGATCTGCGCGATGTCGTAGATCGGTCCGACGGTCACCTCTTCGCGCTCGAAGTGCGCGAGATTTTCATCGAGCGTCTGCGCGCCGATGAACGCGGCGATGATCGCATCGAGCGCCTCGGAATGGCGCAGACGGTCGGCGTTGGTGCGAAAGCGCGCATCGTTGATCAACTCGGGACAATCGATCGCCCGCAGCACGCGTTCCGTCATCGCCTGCGTCGACGCCGACTGGCACACCCAGCGCCCGTCGCGCGTGCGATACGCGTTGCGCGGGGCCGCGGTGG
>JACMMK010000471.1 GCA_014379045.1 Burkholderiales bacterium | reverse complement strand
GACGATGGCACGAAAATTCTCGCCGACCACGATCAGCGCCGGCCCGCCGTGCAGACGCTGCGCCACCTGCCCCAGCGTGGCGAGCGTCGCCGCGAGAATCTGGCGCTGGGCGAGCGAGGCGTTCTCGACGATCGCCACCGGGGTGTGTGCGGCGAGCCCGTGCTCGATCAACAGCGCGCCGATCGCCGCAGCCTCGTGCGAGGCCATGTAGATCACCGCGGTGTCGGCGGCGACCGCGGCGCGTACCCAGGTCGATCGGTCTTCGCCTTCCCCGACCCGAGGCGTGACGAAGGTGACGCTGCGCGCGACGCCGCGTGCGGTCAACGAGCGCAACGAATCGGCGCTCGCGGCGAATGCCGAGGTGACCCCGGGTACGACCTCGACGGCAACACCGGCCGCGAGCAGCGCATCGATCTCTTCCTGCGCCCGGCCGAACAGCATCGGGTCTCCGCCCTTCAGCCGCACCACCGTCTCGTAAGTCTGCGCGGCATCGATCAGGCGCTTGTTGATGAACCGCTGGGCGGTCGAGTGCCCGCCGCAACGCTTGCCGACCGCAACCTGTTCGGCGGTCGTCGTTAGGGCGACGATGCGGGGGTCGACGAGCGCATCATGGAACACGATCTGCGCACGCTCGAGCACCCGCAACGCGCGTACGGTCAACAGGTCGGGCGCGCCGGGACCCGCGCCCACCAGCCAGACCTTGCCACTCATCGGGCGCCTCCGGGAACGCGCGCACGTTCCACCATTGCGCTTTCTGCGCTAGAGCCCGATTCGGCGCGGATGCGCGCATCCTGCAGGCGACGCCCGAACAGCGGGCCCCGATCGGCCGCCGCCTGATAGACCTCGTCGAAGGCGCTCAATTCGGTAAGCGCCTCGACCGGGTCCTCGCCTTCGCGCAGTTCGAACGTGTCGAACCCACAGCGTGCGAGGTAGAACAACGTATCGCGCGTGAGCGGCCCGGTCGCGCGCAACTCGCCCCGGTATCCATGCCGCTCGCGCAACAGCCGCGCGGTCGAGAATCCCCGACCGTCGGTGAACGAGGGGAAATGCACGGCAATCAGCGCGAGGCGATCGACCTCTGCGGCCAGCGCGGCCGGATCATCGCCCGGCTCGAGCCACACCCCGTTGCGACCGGTGCGCGTGGCGCCACGAACGCGCGCGTCGAGCCACACCGCGGGCGGGAATAACCAGTCACCGGCCTCCGGCACGGCGCGCGCCGGATCGGCCCCGGCGTCCCACCGCAACCATGGGTCGGCGACGACCACCGAAGTCTTATTGATCAGCGAGTGCATAGACGTTGCGCTTGAACGGCTCGATGCCGATGCGCTGTACTGTTTCGACGAAGCGTTCGACCTCGGAATCGCGCTCGCGCAGGTAGACCTCGATCAGTCGCTCGATCACATCGGTGACATCGGCCCGGGCGAACGAACGACCGATGACCTTGCCGAGTGTCGCGACCGGCCCCTGGTTGCCGCCGATCGAGATCTGGTACCACTCCTCGCCGTTCTTGTCGACGCCGAGGATGCCGATATGGCCGACATGATGATGCCCGCACGAATTCATGCAGCCCGAAATGTTCAGGTCGATCTCGCCGATGTCGTGCAGATAATCGAGATCGTCGAAGCGCTCCTGGATCGCGGTGGCGACCGGAATCGACACCGCGTTGGCAAGCGAGCAGAAGTCACCCCCCGGGCACGCGATGACGTTGGTGATCAAGCCGCGGTTCGCCGTGGCCAGACCGAGCGGGCCGAGGGCCTGCCAGAGCGCCGGCAGCGCATCGCGCTCGACGTCGGCGAACACGAGGTTCTGTTCGTGCGTCACGCGCAGTTCGCCGAAGCTGTACCGCTCGGCGAGGTCGGCAATGCCGTCCATCTGGTCCGCGGTGGCGTCTCCAGGCGGCACCCCGGTCTGCTTCAGCGACAGCGTCACCGCACAGTAGCCGCTGACCTTGTGCGGATGAACGTTGCGCCCAACCCAACGCGCGAACGCCGGCTGGTCGCGCAGGAAGCGCTCGAACTCGGGTGCCACCTGATGCAGCGCACGGTAGGCGGGTCGGGTGAAGCGTGACTCGACGCGCGCGATCTCCTCGGCTGGCAGCGTTCCGGGACCGCCTTCGAGGAAGGACCATTCGTGCTCGACCTCGCGCCGAAACGCCTCCACGCCGAGCTCTTTCACCAGGATCTTGATCCGCGCCTTGTACTTGTTGTCCCGGCGACCATGGCGGTTGTAGACGCGCAGGATCGCATCGAGGTAGGTCAGCAGATGCTCGGCCGGCAGAAAATCGCGGATCGGGTGCCCGATGATCGGGGTGCGTCCGAGCCCGCCGCCGACGATCACCGCGAACCCGGGGCGGCCGTCGTAGTCGAACAAGGCCTTCAGACCGATGTCGTGCACCAGCACCGCGGCCCGGTCCGCCGGCGAGCCGGACAGGGCGATCTTGAACTTGCGCGGCAGGAACGCGAACTCCGGATGCAGCGTCGACCACTGGCGGATGATCTCGGCATAGACGAGCGGGTTCAGCACCTCGTCGGGCGCGACCCCGGCGAAATGATCGACAGTCGTATTGCGGATGCAGTTGCCGCTGGTCTGGATCGCGTGCATGTCGACCTCGGCCAGTTCGCCCAGAATATCCGGGACGCGCTCGAGCGCCGGCCAGTTGTACTGGATGTTCTGGCGCGTGCTGAAATGTCCGTAGCCACGGTCGTACTCGCGTGCGATGTGCGCGAGTTTGCGCAGCTGGGTCGCGTTCAGCAGCCCGTAGGGGATCGCCACCCGCAGCATCGGTGCATGGCGTTGGATGTAAAGCCCGTTCTGAAGCCTCAGCGGTCGATACTCGTCTTCGCTGAGCGTCCCCGCCAGGAAGCGGTCGGTCTGGCGCCGGAACTGTGCGACGCGTTGGCTGACGATCTGTCGATCGATGGAATCGTACTGATACATGGCGGGCGTTTTCCTGGTTTCAGGGTGCGACGAACGCGCGAGTTTCGCTGCACTTGCACATATGGAGAACGAATATAATCTTGTATCGTTATTTGAAGTCCGATCGATGAATTTCCAGCAGCTGCGCACCGTCGTCGAGGCCGTCCGTCATGGGTTCAACCTGACGGCGACCGCGGAGGCCTTGTTCACCTCGCAACCGGGGGTGAGTCGACAGATCCGCGAACTCGAACAGGAGATCGGGGTCGAGATCTTCAGGCGCTATGGCAAGCGCCTGCTCGGCCTGACCGCGCCCGGCGAGACCGTCGTCAAGATCATCGAGCGCCTGTTGCTCGAGGCGGAGAACCTGCGGCGCGCCGCCGAAGAGCATTCGAACCAGCGCAGCGGGCATCTGATCGTCGCGACCACGCACACGCAGGCACGCTACGTACTCCCCCGCCTCGTCAGCGCATTCAAGCGCGATCATCCCGAGGTGAAGCTTGCATTGCAGCAAAGCCGTCCAGAACAGATTGCCGAACTGTTGCTCGCAGGGCGCGCCGACATCGGCATCGCCACCGAATCGCTGTCGAATTACGCCGACCTGGTCGTGATGCCGGGCTACGAGTGGAGCCATGTCGTCGTGGTGCCTGAAGGTCACCCGCTGCTCGCGGCGGCACCACTGACGCTCGCCGCGCTGGCTACCTACCCGCTGATCACCTACGACCCCGGATTCACGGGCCGCCCGCATATCGACGAGGCGTTCGCGCGCGCGCGGCTCCGACCCGAAATCGCATTGACCGCGCTGGATGCGGACGTGATCAAGACCTATGTCGAGCTCGGTCTGGGCGTGGGCATCATCGCCTCGATGGCGTTCGACGTGCGCCGCGACCACAGCTTGCGCGCGCTCGATGCCAGTGCGTTGTTCGCGGTGAACGTGACGCGCGTCGCCTTGCGCAAGGGCACCTACCTGCGCAGCTTCATGCTTGCGTTTCTGGAGGGCTTCGCAGCGCACCTGACGCCGGCCTTCGTCTCGAAGGCGATGGCGAGCGAAGGCAGTGCGCCGGAAGCACACCCGCCACCCGCGGTCGAATCCGCGCGCGTAGCCTGGGCGCGGTTGGCGGGTGTGCTTCCGGAGCACTGAATTCGCTCGCCATCGCCTTAGAGACGAAGGCCGTCGTAATGTGCGCTGCGAAGCCCTCCAGTAACGCAAGCATGAAGCTGCGCAG
>JACMMK010000470.1 GCA_014379045.1 Burkholderiales bacterium | reverse complement strand
GGCGACCAGCGGCAGGCTTGCGCGCACGCTTCCCGCCGGCAGTGCGCCCGCGACTGCGCGTGCGATCTCGCCCGCTTCGGCCCGCGACACATCGCCCACGATCGACACCACGGCCGACGCACCGTTGTAGAACCGACGACGAAAATCGACGATCGTGTCCCGCGTCAACGCGCGCACGTCGGCGGGGTCGCCGAGCGGGCGCTGCGCATACGGATGATTACCGTAGGCGGCAGCGAAGAACAGACGGCTCGCCATCACGTTCGGGCGCGTCGCCTCTTCGCGCAGATTGGACGCAATGCGCGCGCGTTCCCGGTCGAGCGCCGACTGGGGGAAATCCGGGCTCTGCACGACGCGCGCGAAGACTTCGAGCGCCTGTGCGCGCTCGCTGCGGCTCGCGAGCGTGCGCAGGTTGAACCCCGCGCGATCGGCATCGATGCGCCCCGAAAGTTGCGCGCCTACATCGGCGAATCGGCGAGCGATGTCTTCCTCGCTCATCCCGCCCGCGCCGAAACGCGCGAGGTGCTGCGTCATCGCCGCGAGCCCCGAGCGCTCGTTCGGGTCGAAGCCCGCGCCGGCGCGGAAGTCCACCGCGACATCGAGGATCGGCACCGAACGCGCCTCGACGAACAGCACGCGCGCGCCATTGTCGAGCGTCCACGTCTGCACCACGGGGACGGCGGCCACCGGGCGTACGACCAGGCTGGCTGCAATGAGGCACAGCAGCAGGCACCCGATCGAGATCGGCCGCGCAGCGCGGGTCGTCAAATCCACGGCGCCGAGGTCAGTCGACATGGCGCAATTCTTTCGGCGGCAGCGACGGTCTGCGCGTCGGCACGTTGAGCGGCTCCAGCACCGCGACGGTCATCCGCTCCTCGACCAGGAAGCGTCGCGCCACGTCACGGACCTGCTCGGCGGTGATCGCGCGGATCCGCGGCACGAAGCGGTCGACGACGCGCGCCGAGTGACCGACCATCTCGGCGACACCGATCTGCGTGGCCTGGGTAAACATCGAGTCGCGCTGGAACATGTGTTGGGCAACCAGTTGCGTCTGCGCGCGTACGAGTTCCTCGGCGCTGACGCCCTCGCGCGTAACCCGCGCGAGTTCGGCACGGATCGCCGACTCGAGCTCGCCGACGCCACGTCCCTCGCTCGGCGCAGCGGTGATCACGAACAGCGCCGGACCGCGCTGCATCTTGTCGTAACTGGCATCGACCGAACCGGCGATGCGCGATTCGCGCAGCAGCGCGCGCGGCAGGCGCGCCGCCTCGCTCGCATCCAGTATCGATTCCAGCACTTCGAGCGCGTACGGCTCCCAGTCGCGCTCACCATCGCGCAGCGCCGGCACGTGGAAACCCAGCATCAGGAACGGTGTCTGCGCGGGTGCCTGCAGCGTGACCCGCCGGATGCCCTTCTGCTCGGGCTCGCTCTGCGGCGACCGGCGCGGCATCGCGCGCGCCGGCAGCCGTCCGAAGTGGCGCTGCGCGAGCCGGAACACCTGCTCGGCATCGACATCGCCGACCACCACCAACACCGCATTGTTCGGCGCGTACCAGCGTCGGTAGAAATCGCGGGCGTCATCGGCCGTGAGGTTTTCCAGATCGTTCATCCAGCCGATCACCGGGGTGCGATACGGATGCGCCGTGAACGCGGTCGCATACAGTTGCTCGAACAGCGCCGCCCTTGGGCGATCGTCGGTGCGCCAGCGGCGCTCTTCCATCACGACCTGCATTTCCTTGGCGAACGTATCGGGGGCGATGACCAGTCCCGCCATGCGCTCGGCCTCGAGTTCGATCACCGCCGCTAGATCCTTGGCCGAGAGCTGCTGGTGATAGGCGGTGTAGTCGCGTCCGGTGAAAGCGTTGTCGCGCCCCCCCAGTTGCGCGACGCGACGCGAGAATTCACCGTCGGGGAGCCGTCTCGTACCTCTGAACATCATGTGCTCGGTGACATGGGCGAGCCCGGTCAGGCCATTCACCTCGTCGACGCTGCCCACGCGATACCAGATCATCGACGCGACCACCGGTGCCCGGCGATCTTCGCGCACGACGATCTTCATGCCGTTTTCGAGCGTGCGCTCCTGCGTACTCGCGATCGACGGCGCGGCGCACAGCAGGCCGCACGTGCCCAGCAAGGCGACGATCGACATTCGGCGGGCGGACATGCTGCACGACCGCACAGGCGAGGAAACTCGTAACATCGGTAGCGGGACGGCAGCGGTGCAGCGCGAATCGGTCATGGCCCGGGCCGAAGACGAATACGGTCGTTCGGCGAGGCGGTCGCGCTCATAGCCAAGACGGCCGTCGACGGATCGATCTGGGTTTGTTTTGAGAAGAGGAAGTATGTTTGGTTTCCTGAAGTCGGGCAAGGAAACGCCCCCGTCTGCCAAAGATCCGGTTCCCGGCGCGCCACGGCTCGACATCACGTCGCCGGGCCCGGACCCGACCCCGCCCGCACGCGCGAGCTGGTCCGAACGCCTGAAGGCGAGCCTGCGCGCCACGCGCGAGCAGTTGAACCGGCGCGCCGGCAGCACGCTCGGCGCACCGATCGGCGAAGTCGGCGATCAACTGGCCGGCTTGTTCGGCTTGGGTCGGAAGATCGACGAGGCGCTGTTCGAGGAACTCGAAACCGCGCTGCTCGCCGCCGATGTCGGCGTGGGGGCGACACAGCTGCTGATCGAGCGTCTGCGCCAACGTGCCCGACGCGAAGCGCTGACCGAGGCGGTGCAGCTGAAGGCCGCGCTGAGCGAGGCGATGACCGAATTGCTCGAACCGCTCGCCCGACCGTTGGCGATCGATGCCCGACCGTTCGTGATCATGCTGGCCGGGGTGAACGGGGCCGGCAAGACGACCACGATCGGCAAGCTCGCCGCGCGCTTCCGCGCCGAGGGCCGCACCGTGCTGCTCGCCGCCGGCGACACGTTTCGCGCTGCGGCCCGCGAACAGCTCGAAGCGTGGGGCGCGCGCAACGGGGTGACGGTGATCGCGCAGCAATCGGGGGACCCCGCGGCGGTGATCTTCGATGCGATTCGTGCTGCCCAGGCGCGCAACATCGATGTCGTGCTCGCCGACACCGCAGGCAGGCTGCCCACCCAGATGCACTTGATGGACGAGATCCGCAAGGTCAAGCGGGTGATCGCGAAGGCACTCGAAGGCGCCCCGCACGAAGTGTTGCTGGTGCTCGATGGCAACACCGGCCAGAACGCACTCGCGCAGGTCAAGGCCTTCGATGCCGCGCTCGGGGTCACCGGGCTGGTCGTCACCAAACTCGACGGCAGCGCGCGCGGCGGCGTGCTGGCGGCCATCGCACGCGAGCATCCGCTGCCGATCCGCTTCATCGGCATCGGCGAGGCACTCGACGATCTGCAACCGTTCGAGCCGCACGAGTTCGTCTCGGCGCTGCTCGACTGACGTGGGACCGCGGCGCGACGACCGATGATCGCGCTCGAACGGGTCGGCAAACGCTATCCGAACGGCTTCGACGCGTTGAAGTCGGTCACGCTTGCCATCGATACCGGCGAATTCGCGGTGATCACCGGGCACTCCGGCGCCGGCAAGAGCACGCTGCTCAAGCTGATGGCAGGAATCGAGATGGCGACCACCGGCACCGTGCGCGTCAACGGACAGGACATCGCCGGCGCGCGCCGTGCGCTGCCGTTCCTGCGCAGGAAGATCGGGTTGATTTTCCAGGATCACAAGCTGCTCTACGACCGCAGCGTTTTCGACAACGTGCGCCTGCCACTGGATATCACCGGTTTTCCGCCTCGCGACGGCGCCAAGCGGGTGCGCGCGGCGCTCGACAAGGTAGGTCTGCTCGGGCGCGAGCGTGCGCTGCCGATCACGCTGTCGGGCGGCGAACAGCAGCGACTGTGCATCGCGCGTGCGATCGTCCATCGTCCGTCGTTGTTGCTGGCCGACGAGCCGACGGCCAACCTCGACCTGGATTATGCGCAGGAGATCGTCGGGATCCTCAGCTCGTTCCACCAGGTGGGGGTCACCGTGGTGGTATCGACCCACGATCTGGTGTCGCTTCGGATGGTGCGCCCGCGCGTGATCGCGCTCGCGCGCGGCGCACTCTGGCAGGAATCGGAGGGCCGCGGTGAACCCGTTCGCGACGACGTCGACCTCGACGGCGCGCGCGTCGAATCGTGACTGCCGACACGTGACCCGCCGATCCGTTACGCCCGGACTCGTGACGCTCGACGTCGTGATGCGCGCATGAATGCCTGGCTGGCCCAGCATCGACGCGCGCTGACACTGACCGGGCGGCAGATCGCGGCGTCGCCAGTCGCGCGCACGTTCCAGGCGCTAGTGATCGGGGTTGCGATCACGTTGCCGCTGCTGTTGTACCTGACCGTACAGAACCTCGCCCGCCTCGCCGGCCAGTCGGACGCCGACGCGCGCATCGCACTCTACCTGGCCGCCGACGCGACGGCGAAAGAGGCGGCGGCAATATCCACCCGTCTGGACGCGCATGCGGGCGTCGCCGGGCATCGTTTCGTCGCGCGCGACGAGGCGCTGCGTGATCTCAAACAGCGACACGACATCGCCGATCTGGTCGACGCGCTGCCGAAGAATCCCCTGCCCGATGCGTTCGTGGTGCGCGCGGCCAGCCTGAGGCCCGGCGATATCGAAGCGTTGCGCAGCGAAGCCTCGGCGTGGCCGAAAGTCGCCCTGGCCCAGCTCGATTCAGCGTGGGCGGCGCGACTCGACGCGGGCCTCGACCTGGCGCGGTCGCTCGCGCTCGGACTCGGCACCGTGCTCGCGGCGGCCCTCCTGGCGGTCACCTTCAATACGATCGGTCTGCAGATCGTCAACCGCCGCGAAGAAATCGAAGTATCGCGGCTGATCGGGGCCACCCACGGCTTCATCCGTCGCCCATTCCTGTACGCGGGCGTCGTGCAGGGGGCCGCCGGGGGTGCGCTCGCCTGCGCATTCGCCGGGGTCTGCGTGTTTTGGGTGAACGAGCAACTGCGGGGTGTCGCCGCTCTCTATGGCACCGAGCTTGCCGCCCGCGCGCTTCCCGCCGGCGACGCGCTGGCGGTGATCGGCTTCAGCGCATTGCTCGGCTGGCTCGGGGCCTGGCTGGCGGTCACCCGGCACCTGTTGCGGCTCGATTCCCAGCTCGACGCACGCTGAGCCGCGCGCTTTTCGGGCCGGTTCGGGGCCCCGGGAGCGGGTCGGACACGCGCCGAAGAATCGCCGTCAAGATCGGGCGGCGCGGGCCGATACCATCTCATCCCGCGTCTACACGTCCTTTGCGCATGCACGTCCCGGCCAAGCAGCATCCCGACCTACTGCCGCTGACAGGTTTCAAGCGGCGCGGCAATCGCCGCGCCGGGGCGCTGTATTCGCTCGACAGCAACTACCGCTATCAGTTCTGGCAGCGCTGGGACTCCAACCGCGCCAGTTGCTGCTTCGTCCTGCTCTGTCCGAACCCCCAGGAGGAGGCGGGCGCCGACGTCACGATGGCTCGGCTCGCCAAGTTCGCCGCGAGCGCCGACTGCGGCGGATTCGACGTGGTCAACCTGTTCGCGTACCGCGCCGCCGCCTGGGACGATCTCGAGCGTACCTCCGACCCGGTCGGGCCGGCCAACGACGTGGTGCTGATGCATGTGGCCGAGTCGTCGAGCAAGGTGATCTGCGCCTGGGGTAAGCATGGATTGCTGCTCGGACGGGGGCGCGCGGTCCAGGCGATGCTGGAAAAGGCCGCGATCCCGCTGTATATGCTGGCGCAGACCGAATCGGGGCACCCGGAGCATCCGCACTTCGTCTCGCACGATCGACAACCCATGCGGTGGCGCTGAGGCGCACGCGTCTCAAATCCGCGGTTAACTTACAACTCATTGATCCAGCGGCACAATGCGCGGACAGTCCAATCCCGATTGATTTAGTCGGGTTTATGTCCTAGGATTGGCACTCTCGATTGACCAGTGCTAAAATCATCAGCGTATGGTCATCTCGCTCGAAGGAGTTGCGAAATCATGACGACCGCCATTGCTCTCTCCCCTGCATCCTCCACGCTGTTTTCGGCGGCGCTTCCCTCGCCTGTCGCGAGCAGCCTCGAAAGCTACATCCAGACCGTCAACCGGTTTCCGATGTTGACGCCGGAGCGCGAGACCGAGCTCGCACGGCGCCTGCGCGATGATGAAGATATCGCCGCAGCACGCGAACTGGTGATGTCGCATCTGCGCGTCGTGGTGTCGATCGCGCGCGGCTACCTGGGTTACGGCCTGCCGCAGGCCGACCTGATCCAGGAAGGCAACATCGGCCTGATGAAGGCGGTCAAACGCTTCGACCCCGAGCGCGGCGTACGGCTGGTGTCGTTCGCGGTGCACTGGATTCGCGCCGAGATGCACGAGTACATCCTGAAGAACTGGCGCATCGTCAAGGTTGCGACGACAAAGGCGCAGCGCAAGCTGTTCTTCAACCTGCGCAGCATGAAGAAAGGCCACGGCACGCTGGGCCCGGCCGAGGTCGACAGCATGGCGCGGACCCTCGGCGTACGCAACGAAGACGTCGTCGAGATGGAAACCCGGATGGGCGGGCATGACGTGGCGCTCGAGCCCGTCGGCGACGACGAAGATTCGTTCGGCCCGATCACCTATCTGGCCGACCCCGGCGCGAGCCCGGCGCAGCAGGTCGAGCAGGCGCAGACAGCGAAATTGCGCGAGACGGGGCTTGCCGACGCATTGGCGAGCCTCGACCCGCGCAGCCGCCGGATCATCGATGCGCGCTGGCTGCAGGAAGAAAATGGCGCGACGCTGCACGATCTCGCCAACGAATTCGGCGTGTCGGCCGAGCGCATCCGGCAGATCGAACAGAAAGCGATGCAGAAGATCCGTGCGGCGTTGAAGGACGAAGCGTGATCGTCTGAAGGTCTGAAGGTCTGAAGGGGAAGGTGTACCGCGCGACGCGGCACCCTTCCTCTTTTCTCAAGGGCCTGACCGCGATCAGTCGAAGCGCAGATCGAGCTGCTTGACCAGGCGGCGCGTGGTCGACAGCTGGTCGGCGATGAAACGCGCGAAATTCTCAGGTGTGCTCGCCGAGCCCTCGGCACCGACCTCGAGCAATTGGCGTTGGACCTCGGTTGCGCCGACGGTGTCGTGGACCGCCTTGTTCAAGCGTTGCACGATCACGCGTGGCAGCCCTGCCGGGCCGAGCAATCCGAACCATCCCGAGGCTTCGTAGCCGGGCAAGCCGGCCTCTCGCACCGTCGGTACATCCGGCAGAATCGCAGAACGCGCAGCGCCGCCGACGGCGAGCGCACGCAACTTGCCGGCCTTCACCTGCGCGATGCTTCCCGCCATCGGGCCGAGATAGAACTGCGTTTCGTTGCCTACCGTCGCCGCGACCGCCGGTGCCCCGCCCTTGTAGGGAACGTGAACCGTCGTCGACGCGATGCCGGCGACGCTCGCGAACAACGCGACCGCGAAATGACTGGTCGACCCGCTGCCGCCCGAGGCGTAGTTGATCGTACCGGGTTTGGCGCGGGCGAACGCGATCAGATCGCGTACGTTCGTCACCGGCAGCGCAGGGTGGACGACCAGCAGGTTCTGCGCGACCGCGAACAGCGAGATCGGCGTGAAGTCGCGGATCGGGTCGTAGCCGAGTCGTGGCTGGATCACCGGCGAGAACGAGTGCGTGGAAATCGACCCCGCGAGCAGCGTGTACCCATCGGGCACGGCGCGCGCAGCGATCTCGCCCCCGATCGTGCCCCCGGCGCCGCCGCGATTGTCGATCACCATCGGCGTCTGCAGCACCTCGGCCAGGCGCGTGACCACGATGCGCGCGATCAGGTCGTTCGCGCCGCCCGGCGGGTTCGGCGAGATCAGACGGATCGGACGCGATGGGTAGGCCTGCGCCTGCGCGAGCCCCGGGTAGAACCATAGCGCGAGCAACAGCGCGCCCGCCCCCGCGTGTTTCACCGCGGGGCTCAGCATTCGAGCGGCAACCGGATCGCCTGCCCGCTGCGCGCCGAGCGTTCCATCGCGATCGTTGTTTCGAGATTCATCAGCGCGGCGCCCGGCGTGCAGTGCGCGGTCGTGCTGCCGGTCACCAGCGAGTCGAGCCAGCTGCGCGTCTCGTTCGCGAGCGGCCCCCAGAAGTCGCCGAGTGCCCAATCCCCGGCGGTGTTGCTGCCCAGGAATGCGAACGGGACGCCATGATCGGGCACGTACGCGTGCGGGATGCCCTTCTCGGAATAGATCAGGTGATCCATGTGATCGTCGTCGATGATCATCGTGCCCTCGGTGCCGAGCAGCTCGACACGATCCGATTGGCCGAGCGTCGGATACTGCGCCGGCAACGCGTAACTGACCCCGAAGCTGACCACCGCGCCGTCGGCGAAGGTGACGATCGCCCAGGTCACATCGTGTGCGCTGTAGCCGGCGGCCTTGAAGATGCCGGTCTGGCCGCGCGCGACCACCTCGACCGGACGATTGCCCTCGAGGAACCAGCACATCAGATCGACGTAGTAGGTGAGCACGTCGAGCACCGGCGTCGCGTGCGGGTCGCGCTTCAGGATCGAGAACGCCTGCGCGCGCGAGTTGTAGACGCGCGCGAGACCCCCGACGACGGTGCCGAGCCGGGCGTGCAGCATCTGCTCCTTGGCGCGCAGGAAACACTCCTTGAAGCGCCGGCTGTAGCCGATGCGCAGGTCGCCGCCGTTCGCACGCAGCGCGTCGACGATGCGTTGCGCGTCGCCGAGTTCGAGCGCGATGGGTTTTTCGACCAGCACCGGCTTGCCGAGTTCCAGCGCGCGCACGATCGGCGCGACATGCTCCCCTTCGGGCGTCGACACGATGACCGCGGTCACTTCCGGACGTTCGATCACCTCGGTGTTGCTGCCGCTCGACAGATCGGCCTCGGTGGTCTTCGCCAGCGCTTCGGCGCGTGTCGGATCGAGGTCAGAGATCGCGAGAAAGCCGACCGAGGGGTGCTTCGCGGCGAGACGCGCGCGCAGCGTGCCGATCCTGCCGGCACCGACCACGGCGATGCCCAGGGGTCTGGAACTCAACGGCGCCTCCTTCTCTTTTTCGTTGTCGTGATCATAGCGGTGATCCTTTCACCCGGCGAACGTCGCCGGGTGAAGGTCCTACGGCGCTCGATCGACCTCGGCCGCGGGTTGACCACGCTCGCTGCCGGGCCCACCATCCGGCGTCCAGGGAGGAGCATGACCATGACAATCGGCACGACGGCGAACGCCGCGGCCAGGACGGTCGGCGCATCGACGACGGTACTGGCCATTGCATTGGCAAACGCAGCATTGTTCGCGCATGACGCGACGGCGCAGCCCTTTCCATCGCGGCCTGTGCGGCTGTTGATTCCGGCCTCGCCCGGGGGCCCGGCCGACATCGTCGCGCGCATCGTCGCACAGGGTTACGGGGACGCGCTCGGCCAGCCGCTGGTCGCCGACAACCG
>JACMMK010000469.1 GCA_014379045.1 Burkholderiales bacterium | reverse complement strand
CGCGTTCGCGCTGCTCTCGCTGCAGGGCACGTCCGAGATCGTCAAGCGCGTCGCGTTCCTGCGCGGGCTCGCGCCGGCGCCGGTAGCGCGCCGCAGCCGCGCGCAATGAGGCGTCGCTGATGGGCATCGAACTGCTCGCACCGGCGATGTTCGCGACCATGGTCGTGTTCCTGCTGGTCGGCTATCCGGTCGCGTTCTCCCTGGCCGCGGTCGGCCTGCTGTTCGCGCTCGCCGGCATCGGCACCGGTGCATTCGGGCCGCAACTGCTGCAGGCCTTGCCCGAGCGCCTGCTCGGCATCATCAGCAACCAGACGCTGCTCGCGATCCCGTTCTTCACCTTCATGGGGGTCGTGCTCGAGCGCAGCGGCATCGCCGAGGAGATGCTCGAGACGATGGGCCAGGTGTTCGCATCGGTGCGCGGGGGCATCGCGTACGCGGTGATCTTCGTCGGCGCGCTGCTCGGCGGACCAGCCGGCGTCGTGGCCGCGACCGTGATCGCGATGGGGTTGATCTCGCTGCCGGTGATGATGCGCCACGGCTATTCGACGCGACTGTCGACCGGTGTCATCGCTGCCTCGGGCACGCTCGCGCAGATCGTGCCGCCGTCGATCGTGCTGGTGGTGATGGCCGAGGTGCTCGGCATTTCGGTGGGCGCCGTGTATCAGGGTGCGCTGCTGCCGAGCCTGGTGCTGACCGCGCTCTATGCGCTTTACATCTTTCTGGTGTCGATCTTTTTTCCGAACGCCGTGCCGGCGATTCCGGAGGATGAACGCGAACCGCGCGACCGCAAGCTGCTGCTGCGGGTGCTGAAGTCGCTGGTGCCCGCCATCGTGCTGCTCGCACTGGTGATCGGCACGATCTTCGTCGGCCTCGCCACCCCGACCGAGGCGGCTGCGATGGGGGCGCTGGGTTCGCTAGGGCTCGCCGCGGCCAACCGCCGGCTCGACCTGCGCGTGATGAGCGAAGCGATGGAGCAGACCACGGTGCTCACCAGCTTTGCGATCTTCATCCTGATCGGCGCGACGCTGTTCACCCTGGTGTTCCGCGGGCTCGACGGGGACCTCTGGGTCGAGCGCCTGCTCACCGGGTTGCCCGGTGGACAGACGGGGTTCCTGGTGTTCGTCAACGTGCTGATCTTCCTGCTGTCGTTCTTCCTCGACTTCTTCGAGATCGCGTTCATCCTGCTGCCGCTGCTGGGACCGGTCGCAGACAAACTCGGCATCGACCTGGTCTGGTTCGCCGTGCTGGTCGCGGTCAACATGCAGACGTCCTTCATGCACCCGCCGTTCGGCTTCGCGCTGTTCTATCTGCGCAGCGTGGCACCCCCCTCGGTGAAGACGATCGACATCTATCTGGGCGCGATCCCGTTCATCGTGATCCAGTTGATCATGGTCGGGCTGCTGATCGGTTTTCCCGGACTGGTGCTGAACTCCACGCCGCGTTGACGCGCGAGTGCGGCAAATTCGCCCCGCTTCCCTGCGTGTGCGTTACTTCTTCGACGGCGCCGGCGTCGGCGCCGTGACTGCGCCGGGCGCGTTGTTCAGCACGAAGCTGTCGTAGGCCAGCTCGGCGGTGCGATGCCAGCTGTGCTGGGCATCGCGAAAGGCGCGCCAGTTCGCGTAGATCTTCGCGAACGCGGGATTCTTCGCCGACTCTTCGTCGTAGATCGCGAACGCGGCCTTCTGCGCGGCCTGCATCACGTCGACCGGGAACGGCCGCACCTGCACGCCGGTACGCTGAATACGCGCGAGTGCCGCCGGATTCTTCGCATCGTATTCGGCCAGCATGTTGATGTTGATTTCGGCCGAGGCGACATCGATCGCCTGCTGGAACTCGCGCGGCAGCTTTTCCCACTCCTTCAAGCCGACATAGATCGACAACTGCGCGCCGCCTTCCCAGAAGCCCGGGTAGTAGTAGAACCGGGTCACCTTGGCGAGGCCGAGCTTCTCGTCGTCGTACGGACCGACGAATTCGGTGGCATCGATCGTGCCGCGTTCGAGCGCCGGATAGATGTCGGCCGGCGCGATCACCTGCGGCAGCACGCCGATGCGCGAGAGCATCTCGCCCGCTAGGCCGGGGATGCGGAAGCGCAGTCCTTCCATGTCCTTCAGCGATCGGATCTCGCGCCTGAACCAGCCGCCCATCTGGGTGCCGGTATTCCCCGCCGGAAACGAGACGATGTTGAAGTCCCGGAACAGATCGCGCATCAGTTCGAGGCCGTTGCCGTAATACATCCACGCGTTCTGCTGGCGCGCATTGAGCCCGAACGGCAGCGCGGTATCGAAAGCGAGCGCCCGATTGCGACCGATATAGTAGTAACTCGCGGTGTGACCGACCTCGATCGTGCCATTCTGGACAGCGTCGAGTACCTGCAGTCCGCCGACGATCTCGCCCGCCGCGAACGGCCGGATCTGAAAGCGCCCGCCGGTCAGACGCTCGACCCGCTCGCAGAACATCTGCGCCGCACCGAACAGGGTGTCGAGGCTCTTCGGGAAACTCGATTGCATCCGCCAGCGCACCGCGGGGGTCGTGGTCTGCGCGAACGCGGGCGCGCCGATGAACGGCGTCGTAGCCGCGGCCAGGGCGGTACCGGTCGCCGCCGTCGCGGTT
>JACMMK010000468.1 GCA_014379045.1 Burkholderiales bacterium | reverse complement strand
GCGCGCGGCGTCTCGTTCGATTCGCCGCGCTCGCGCTTGTTCTTGCAGCCGGCCCAGCGAGCGCGCAACGCGCCGATCCGACCCCGCCGACGCGTCCGATGCGCGTGCTGGTCGGGTTTCTTCCCGGCAGCAGCAACGACATGATCGCGCGCTTCGTCGGCGGCCGACTCGCCGAGCGCCTCGGCACGCAGGCGGTGATCGACAACCGCCCTGGGGCAGGCGGCATCATCGCCAACGAGATCGCGGCGAATGCCTCACCCGACGGCAACACGCTGCTGTTGACCTCGGTGTCGCACACGATGGGGGCCGCGGTCTACAAGCTGCCTTACGACCCGATCAAGTCGTTCTCGCCGATTGCGATGGTGGGCGTGGGGCCGCTGGTACTGGTGGCGCAGACGCCTTTGCCCGCGACGAACGTGAAAGAGCTGATCGACCTCGCCCGTGCGAAGCCGGGCACGATCACCTTCGCGTCCGCCGGTACCGGCGGGGTCAATCACTTCGCCGGCGAGATGTTTTCGCGCATGACCGGGATCAAGATGATCCATGTGCCCTACAAAGGCGGTGCGCCCGCGTTGACCGACGTCATCGGTGGGCAGGTGCAGATCATGTTCGCGACGCTGCCGCTCGCGTTGCGGCAGGTGCGGGCGGGAAAGGTGAAGGCTTTCGCGGTAACGGGTGCGCGGCGCAGCGGCCTGCTGCCCGAGGTGCCGACGGTTGCGGAAGCAGGCGTGCCCGGTTACGAACTCAACAACTGGTGGGGCGTGCTCGCGCCGGCCGGGGTGCCGGGGCCGAACGCCGAACGCTTGAACGCCGAGATCGGCACGATCCTGGCGCAACCCGAAGCCGCGCAACGCCTCGAAGCCGAAGGCGCCGAGCCGAGGGCACTCAGTCGCGCCGAATTCGCGAAGGTGATCGCGAGCGACATCGAGAAATGGCGGCGCGTGGCAAAGGAAGCCAATATCCGCGCCGATTGACCGGGGCGTTCGGTTGACCGTCGGGCGAGCGCACGGGACGGCGACCCGTCAGGGGCAAGACCGCCGCGACGCCGGTGCCGTCAGCGCACGCAACGGCATCGAATCGGCTTGAGACGGCAACAGTGCCATGCTACGGTCTACCTTCCGTTTCTCCCCTAACGTGCAAGGTGAGCCGATGAAGTTCAGCAACTTCCTGTTTCCCGCCGCGATGGATCCGGCGCACGATCACCGGATCATCAACGAGACGGTGCGCGAGGCGCAGTTGTGCGATGAACTCGGCATGGACATGCTCTGGCTCGCCGAACATCACTTCGACGGTATCTGCGCGTATGTCGATCCGGTCGCGTTCGCCGCGGCGCTCGCCACCGCCACCCGTCGCATCAAGATCGGTTTCGCGGTCGCCCAGATGTCCCTGCACCATCCGATCCGCATGGCCGAGCAGATGGCGTTGATCGACAACCTGAGCGGCGGGCGCCTGGTGGTCGGACTCGGCCGCGGCACCGCGTACAACATCTATGACTACATGGGCTACGGCATCGATCCGGCTGAAGCGTACGAGCGCCTGGTCGAAGCCGAGGACATCATGATCAAGGCGTGGACCACCGAGAACTTCGAGCACCAGGGCAAGTACTGGAAACTCAAGTTGCCATTGCTGCGGCCGCGTCCGCTGACCCAGCCACACCCGCCGATCGTGCGCGCGTGTTCGGGCGAGGAGGCGATGGTCGGCATGGCGCAGGCGGGGCGGCCGTTTCTGATGAACATCCAGACCAACGAGGTCACGCGGCACCGGATGGATCTTTACCGGAGCACGATGCGCGAGTCTGGCTTCGACGAGGCCGCGGTCTCGCGCAGCGTCGACGACAGCTGGGTCTGGCGCAACATCTTCGTCGGCGAGACCGACGCCGAGGCCGAGCGGCTGGCGCTACCGGCGTTCGAGACGCAACAGGAGTTCCGGCAGGCGATGCGCCGCAGGGTGTACGAGGAACAAGGACTGCTGCTCAAGCAGGAGACCGCTCCCGCCGCCCGCAACGACGTACGCCACTCGATGGTCTGCGGTTCGCCGGCAACGGTCGCCGAAGAGTTGGCGAAGATCGATGCGATCGGCGTCGGTGGGCTGATCCTGGTGTTTCGCATCGGACCGATGCCCTACGAGGTCGCCGAGCACAGCATCAAGCTTTTCATGCAAAAGGTCGCACCGCAGTTTCGCAAGGCGACCGTACACTGAGAAAACGGTGCGGGGCCGAGCAGCGAAGCGCTGCGATCGGCCGCGCGCAATATCGTCGATTGATCGAATCGGGGGGTTCGAATGGATGGGCGGGTGAACGCACAGGATAACAACGCGGGGATCGAGATTTCGCGGGATCACGAGTACGCCCGCGGGGGCGTTGGATTCTCCGGCGACGATCCGCGTCAACGCGCGATGTTGCTCGATATCTATCAGCCATCGTCCGCGTATCTCGACCTCGGGATGCGACCGGCACTGATCCTCGCCTTCGGCGGCGCCTTCCATCGCGGTTCGAAGGAAGACGACACGGTCAAAGAGGACGGTCCGAAGAACACACCGGTCGCCGATTACTGTCGTCGTTTCGCCGAACGTGGGTACGTCTGTTTTTCCATCGACTATCGACTGATCCCGGAAGACCCGGATCCGGGCACGATCCCGGTGCTCGTGCACCCGGATCGGGTGCCGCGCTCACGTCTGGATGAAGTTCGCAAGCTGATGAACCTGCCGCCCGCGACGAGCGAGATGATTGCCAACGGCATCGAGGCGGCGGCGGCCGATTTCACTGCCGCCATCGGGTGGGTGCGCGCGCACGCGGTGAGTCTGGGCGTCGATGCGCAGCGCATCGCCGTCGGTGGTTTCTCGGCCGGGGGACGCTCGGCAATGCACGCGGTGTTCGCACGCCAGGCGGAGGCGGCTGCCGTGATCTCGCTATCCGGGTATCTCGGCATCGACGAGCTCGAGCGTCATGTGACCGGATCGCAGACCGAGCCGCCGGTGCTTGCCGTCTGGGGCGAGAACGATCTCGACTACGTTCAGCAACAGGCTCCGGCGCTGATCGAGCACGCGGGCAAGGTCGGTTTGAAGGTTACGGCCCATCGGGTACCGGCGGTCGGTCACTTCTATCCTGCCTCGGCGCGGCTCGCACCCGCCGCAGACGGAGCGAGCGCCGACGGCGCGCCGAGCACCGTCGAAGAGGCGATCGAGCGCTTCCTAGACTCCGCGCTGAGACTGTCGAGCGCTTGAGGCGCCACCTACGTTGAGTGTGATCGCGGTCTTCAACCAGAAGGGCGGAGTCGGAAAAACCACGACGACCCTCAACGTAGCGGTGGCCGCGGCCCATCGCGGTCTGTCGCCGATCGCGATCGACCTCGACCCCCAGGCGCACCTGACCCTTGCGTTCGGGCTGGGTGCCGTGTCGAGCAGTGGCAGTGCCTACGCGTTCTTCGCCGAGGGCAAGGCGCTGAGCGGGCTGCTGCGGATGACGCCGCAGCGGGTGCGCGTGCTACCCGCGTCGCTCGATCTGTCGAAGGTCGATGCCCTGCATGCTGCCGATCCCGGCATCTCGGGCAAGCTGAAGCAGGGCATCGGCGCGTTGATCGAGGAAACCGGGCAGCGCGGCCCGATCTTCATCGACTGCTGCCCGATGCTCGGCGTGCTCACGCTGAATGCGCTGATTGCGGCCGACAGCGTATTGATTCCCGTATCGGCCGATTACCTTTCGCTGCAGGGCGTGCATCGGCTCGATTCCGCGCTGAATGTGCTCGAGAGCCGACTCGGCCGCAAGTTCGTGCGGCGCGTGCTGATCACCCGCTTCGACGGGCGCCGGCGGCTCGCCGCGAGCGTCTACGAGGAACTTTCGCGGCGCTACGGCACGAACCTGTGCACGACGCGCATCGTCGAGAACGTCGCGCTCGCGGAGAGTCCGATGCACGGCCATGACATTTTCAGCCATGCGCCGGCGAGTCCGGGCGCGCGCGACTACCGCGCGCTCACCGAAGAACTCGGCGCCTCCGGGTTCTTCAACTGAGGTCCGGCGCGCAGGCACTGCCTCATGCGAGGCGACGCGGCTTGCGCTTGGCGCCACTCAACAGGCGATCCCAGAGCGCATCGGGCATCACCTTCATCGCCGCGCCGACCAGAGCCATCTGCCATGGCACGATGACGCGCGCGCGTCCCTGCTCGGTGACGCGTGCGATGCGCCGGGCGGCATCGTCGGCATCGAGCAGAAACGGCATCCGGTAGGGATTGCCCGCAGTCAGTGCGGTGGCGACATAGCCTGGACAGACCGTGACCACGCGAATGCCGTGGACGCGTTCTTCGATGCGCAGCGACTCGAGATAGGCGATCGCCGCGGCTTTCGATGCCGAGTAGGCGCCGGCCCCGGGCAGTCCGCGCAGGCCCGCCACGCTCGCGATACCGGCGAGCGTGCCGCGTCGCGCAGCACGCATCGGCACGACGAAAGGCGCGAGCGTGTGCAGGATCCCGAGCAGATTCGTCTCGATCACTTCGCGAAACACTTCGGCATCCGCGGCATGCTCGGTCAATGTGCCCGTGCTGATGCCGGCGTTGGCATAGACGATGTCGGGCGTACCGTGTGCGGCGAGGAACTCGCCTGCCGCCGCGCGCATGGCCGTCGCGTCGCGCACGTCGACGACGAACGGGACGATCAGACCTGGAAACTCCGCGCCCAACGCGCCGCTCGGCGCGCCG
>JACMMK010000467.1 GCA_014379045.1 Burkholderiales bacterium | reverse complement strand
GCTCGCGCATGCATGTCCCTGCATCCCCGGTTCGAGAAGCGTTCGACACGTCGGACGGCGTTCGGCTGTCGTACCTGCGCTGCGGCGCGCGCACGGCCCGACCCTCCCTGATGCTGGTGCCGGGCTGGAGCATGCCGGCAACGATCTGGGCTGCGCAGTTGACGGCACTCGCGGTGGGCGGCGCGGTGTACGCGCTCGATCCGCGTGGTCAAGGGGAGTCGGAAGTGCCTGCGCACGGCTACGACATCGCACGTCGCGCCGCCGACCTGCATGAATTCGCCACCGCGCACGCGCCGGTGATCATGGTCGGCTGGTCGCTGGCCGCGCTCGAGACGCTCGAAGCGATCCACCTTTTCGGCACCGCACCGGTAAGCGCGGTGGTGCTGGTCGACAGCTCGGTAGGCGAAGACCCGCCCCCCCCTCCCGGGGCGGGCTTCATCGAACGCTTGCGCATCGACCGCGCGCGGACCCTCGACAGTTTCGTGCGCGCGATCTTCCGCACGCCTCCGTCCGAACAGTCCGTGCGCGAACTGGTCGCCGGCGCGCTGCGCATACCGCTCGACGCGAGCATCGCGCTCTTCCCTTCCGCGATCCCGCGCGAGCACTGGCGCGAGATCGCGCGCGCGCTGAGCTTGCCGCTGCTGTACGCAGTCACCGAATCGTTCGCCGAGCAGGCCGCGAATCTGCGCGCGCACAGGCCCGACACGTCGATCGAGGTCTTCCACGGAGCGGGGCACGCGCTCTTCGTCGATCAGCCCGAGCGGTTCAGTCGTCTGCTGCGACGGTTCGCAGACGATGTGAGAGCCGATTGAGCCGTCGTCGCCTCCTTCATTCGGGCTTCGTGTCCCCGGGGGCGGTGCCGAGCCCGTTGGACGTATGAAAGGTGACTACCGAGACCGCCCGCGCTGCTACTCCGCTTTAGTTAGGCCCCGAGGCTTTCACCAGCACTGCCATCCGTGCAACCTCGGCGCGGATGAAACGCTAATCGATGAGTAACGTCTTATCATTGCTCGCAGCGCAGCTAGAGGTCGATCAACAGTCATTGACCGGTGTCAGCCAACCTACCGACCGCCGTATCGGCGGCTGATGCGCGTGGCAAGCACGTGATCTTCGATTTCAGGCGAGCAGCGCCCCCGATGTCCCCAGTCGATACACCGTCTTCACATCGCGCTCCCACTTCGGTACCACCGGCGCTACCGGACACGGTGGCACACGGGTACCGTCAGCGTTCAACGTCGCGTCGGCGGCGACCTCTTTCCAGATACCGTTCGACACGGGGCGGAACAGCCACATCAGGTAACCGCGTACCTGCGCGAGCGCCAGGAGTTCGTCCTGATCGGGCGCATCGGCGATCACCACTTCGCTGCCATCGACGCCGTAGGGAAACGCGCTGAATGCCTGCCGGCACTCGTGGAACTCGCGCGCCAGGGCGCCCGGCCTGACGCATCCGCGCCGTTCGGAGCGTGCCACATCCCATGCACCGAAGGTCCACGCGGCATCGAGGGCCGCGCGGTCGAGGTCGGCGAGGTCGTCCCAGCGCTCGTTCAACTGGACGGCTGAACTCGGCACCGACCTGAACGCAACCGGGTTCGCCTCCGGCAGATCGGCGAGTCGCTCACGCACGAACCCGTGCCAATGCAACGTGAGGATCACCGGCGTGTCGCGACAAGGTACCGCCGCGATAGTCACGGCCACCAGCGGCAACTTCATCGCACCGCACTGCGCTTCGATCAACGGGGCCACGCTCAACATCGTCGAATACCTCCGGAAACAGGTTGGAAACCGAGGGACGTGAGGATCGAGACGAGTACCTCGAACGCATTGCGATTCGCGGTACTCTCGCTGCGCGTTCATTGAAGCAAGATCAGCGCCCACGTCAAGACCTGTATCGACATCCGCACCGACAACTTCATTTTTTGCCCCGATAGCAGAACCGATCGATGAGTGCCAACGACGATCTTCTCGCGCGCAGCCTGCGCCACGTATGGCATCCGTGCACGCAGATGAAACAGCATCAGACGTGGCCGCTCGTGCCGATCGAGCGCGGCGAGGGGGTCTGGCTGTACGACGTCGACGGTCATCGTTATCTCGATGCCGTGAGTTCGTGGTGGGTGAACCTGTTCGGTCACTGCAATCCGCGTATCAATGCGCCGGTGGCCGCGCAACTGAACACGCTCGAGCATGTGATGCTCGCCGGGTTCACGCATCGGCCGGTCGTCGAACTCTCGGAGCGCCTGGGCGAATTGGCGCCGCGCGCCGCCGACGGGACGCGCCTCGGTCATGCCAGCTACGGCAGCGACGGCGCATCGGCGGTCGAGATCGCGTTGAAGATGAGCTTCCACTACTGGCGCAACACGGGTCGACCGGGCAAGCAACGCTTCGCTGCACTGGCCGACAGCTACCACGGCGAGACCCTCGGCGCGCTGTCGGTGACCGGCCTGGCGTTCTTTCGCGATGCCTACGACGCGCTGCTGCGTGTGCCGCTGATCGTGCCCGTGCCGATGCCCGAGCGCCCGCGCGCGTCGACGACGAGCCCCGCCCCCGATGCACCCTGCTGTGCGGAATGCGCGGTCCCGGCGTTGGTCGCCCTCGAAGCCGAGTTCGCACGCTCGCACGAAACGATCGCCGCGTTGATCGTCGAGCCGCTGGTGCAGGGCGCCGCCGGCATGCGCATGTACCACCCCGATTACCTGCGCGGTGCGCGCGAACTGTGCACGCGCTACCGGGTGCACCTGATTGCCGACGAGATCATGACCGGCATGGGTCGTACCGGAACGATGTTCGCGTGTGAACAGGCCGCAATCGCACCGGACTTCCTCTGTCTGTCGAAGGGTCTGACCGGTGGTTACCTCCCGCTGTCGGTCGTGCTGACCACCGACGATGTCTACGGTGCCTTCTACGATGACGACAATGCACGGGCGTTCCTGCATTCGCACTCGTACACCGGCAATCCACTCGCGTGCAGCGCGGCGCTCGCGACGCTCGATCTGTTCGCCGACGACGACGTGATCGTCGCGAACCGTTCACTGGCAGCGCGGCTGACCGAACGCGCGCTCGAACTCGCCGACCTCCCGCAGGTGCGCAACTTCCGGCACCTGGGAATGATCTGGGGGTTCGAGGTCGACACAGTTGATCCCGAGTTCTCTCGCCGACTGTTCAACGCAGCGCTCGCGCGCGGCGTGCTGTTGCGTCCGATCGGCAATACGGTCTACTTCATGCCGCCGTACGTGATCGACGAAGCAGCGATCGAACACCTGGTCGTCGGCACGCGCGACGCGTTGCGCGCGTGTCTCGCCGCTTGAACGCCGCCGCCAGCGCGAATCGACGGAGCGCCCCGCGCGCCGGGCGTGACGAGCGAATCGCGGGGGTCGG
>JACMMK010000466.1 GCA_014379045.1 Burkholderiales bacterium | reverse complement strand
TGGCGGTCGTCGAACTGCCGGCGCGGGCGGCCGCGCTCGGCGCCGCGGCGCTGCTGGTGGGCTCGACCGTGCTGGTCAACCTGTCGCCGCCCAACCCGTATCTGTGGACGAAGCCACGGCCGACGCGTCAGCACGAGTTGGCGCCGCTGTCGATGGCGACCCGCACTGCAGCGATGCTCTGGCCGCTCGCAGCGATCGGCTTTGCCCTCACTGCCGCGCTCGGACAAACGCCACGCCCAGAGCGCGGACCATTGGCCGGGTCCCCGTCCAGCCGATCGCTGAGAACCGTGCGCGGCGCCCGGCGCTGAGCGACGCCTGCGCGGGGCCGGTTTCGTCCGGCGCGTCGGGCGGATCAGTACGCGCGCGCGCCCGACGCCTTCACGATTCGCGACCACTTCGCGATTTCGCTGAGGAGGAACGCGCCGAGTTGGGCCGACGTACTCGACTGGACTTCGATCGCCTGCTCCAGCGCGCGCGCAGCGACCGCAGGATCATCGAGAATCTTCACCGTCTCGGCATGCAGGCGCTGGATCACCGACGCGGGCGTCGCGCGCGGCGCGAACAGGGCGAACCAGCCGGTGGTATCGAAGCCGTTAAAGCCTGCCGTCTCAGCGACGGCGGGAATCGAAGGCGCGATCAGTGTGCGGCGCGCCGCGGTGGTCGCGAGTCCGCGCAACGTGCCTGCCCTCAAAGGGCCCAGGAGTGAAGACATGTCGGTGATCGCGACCGGGATCTGGCCGCCGAGCAGGTCCTGTGCCGCGGGCGCACTGCCCTTGTACGGCACATGATTCAGGCGGATGCCGGCGCGCGCCATCAGCAGCTCGCCGGTCAAGTGCATCGCCGTGCCGCTGCCGGCCGAGCCGAACGACAGCAGGCCCGGTTTCTCGCGCGCCTGCGCGATCAGGTCGGCGAGTGACTGGATGCCCGATCTAGGATGGGTGGCGATCACGAGCGGGGTGCTTCCGACCAGCGTGATCGGGGCGAAATCGCGCACCGGATCGAACCCCAGCCCTTGCTCGACACTGCTATTGATTGCCATCGACCCTGCCGCGCCGATCAACACTGTGTGTCCATCGGGCGTCTGGCGCGCCGCAAAGCGGGTGCCGATGTTGCCGCCGGCGCCGGGGCGGTTGTCGACGAGAAATGGCTGACCCATGTGCGCGCCGAAGCGCTCGGTCAGCAGGCGCGCCATGAAATCGATCGACGCACCCGGCGGAAACGGCACGACGAGGCGAACGGGTCGGCTGGGATAACCCGCTGCACGATCGTGCTGCGCCGCTTGCGCCGGCGCACCACCGATCGAGATTCCGAGGCTCACGCCCAGGGCGAACCCCCGGCCGCGCACACGCGCCGGTGCGCGCACCCCGGTCGCGTAAGGACAGCCGCGCGCACGATGCAGGTCACACATCCAGGTTCTTCACTCCCAGCGCATTGGCCTCGATGAACTCGCGTCGCGGCTCGACGAGTTCGCCCATCAGCTTGGTGAACACTTCGTCCGCGGTGATGCCATCCTCGATCTGTACCCGCAGCAGGCGCCGGGTGGTCGGGTCCATGGTGGTTTCCCACAGTTGCTCCGGATTCATCTCGCCCAGGCCCTTGTAGCGCTGCAGCGTCAGGCCGCTCTTCGCCTGCTCGAGCAACCAGTCGAGCGCGTGCCGGAATTCGCGTACCGGATGTTCCCGCTCACCGCGACGCACGCGCGCGCCCAGGCCGAGCAGACCCTGCAACACCAGTCCGGTTTTGTGCAACTGCTGATAATCGCCGCTTTCGAAGAACGCTGGCTCGACCTCGGTGGTGCGCCAGTTGCCGTGTTCGTTGCGGCGTACCCGAAGCCGGATCGACTCGCTGTCGACTTCGGTCTCGAGCGAGATCTCGACCTGGCTGCCGGCCAACACGTTGTTCAAGCGGTCCACCGACGCGCGCGCCTTCGCGAACGAGGTCACATCGATCTGCGGCTCGGCCAGCAGCGCATGCAGGAACATCGTGTCGAAGCGGCGCGACAGGCGCACGATCACCGCCTCGGCGAGCAGGTACTCGCGCGCGAGTTCGTCGAGCGCCTCGCCCGAGATCACCTTCGCCGCGATGCCTGGCGTATCGGTGCCGGGATCGAGCGCCGCACCCTCGAGGGCCACCCGCAGCAGGTACTGCTTCAACTCGTGCTCGTCTTTCAGATAGCGCTCGTCCTTGCCGTGCTTGACCTTGTACAGCGGGGGCTGGGCGATGTAGACGTGCCCACGCTCGACCAGTTCGGGCATCTGCCGGTAGAACAGCGTCAACAGCAGCGTACGGATGTGCGACCCGTCGACGTCGGCGTCGGTCATCAGGATGACCCGGTGATAGCGCAGCTTGGTCACGTCGTACTCTTCGCTGCCGATGCCGGTGCCGAGCGCGGTGATCAGCGTGGCGATCTCCTGCGAGGCGACGACCC
>JACMMK010000465.1 GCA_014379045.1 Burkholderiales bacterium | reverse complement strand
TTTCTGGTCGGCTTCGTCGGTCCGATACTGGTCGTGCCGGAGGCGAACCAGGGTCCGCTGCTCGGCATCTTCTTTACCGGCCCGCTGGGGGTCGTGGTCGGACTCGTCTGGGGGCTAGCGCGCGCGGCCGACCGCACATCGTTGCACGACGACTGAAGACGATGCGTAAGTTGCACCAGGCGGGGTTGCAAGATGGGCCCGACCTGCGGATTGCGCTGCAACACATGCCGTGATCGGGCCCTGCGCGTGCTGCGGGAGGTTTCGCGCCGACAAAGTCACGCGCGGTCGTTGAACCGCCGGCGTCCAGTGAATACACTTGCTTCAGACAACCGCGGGAGGTGTGTCATGTCCAACGTTCGCTTGGTCGCCGCATGTCGATGGCTGACGGTAGCCGCGTTGTTCGCCGCGTGCGCGCCGCTGCTTGCGGCGGAGCAGACGCGCCAGATCGTTCTGATCCAGGAGATGGTCATTGGACTCGCGCCCGGACAGACAGGCCGGCTGAACGTGTCCCCGGATGTCTATCCCGACTTCGATGCCAGCGCCGTGATGCTTACGGTGCTCGACGAAGCGGGTCGCGTTCTGGCCACGACCGGGCGCCAACCTGTTCGACGCAGTGGACCAAGATTCTTCTCGGTAGCGTTCGCTCACACCGGGGGCGTGCGCATGCTGGCGCGATTCCAGTACCAACTTGCCGGCGAACGACAGCGCGGCCGCTCGTTGCGATCCGCAGTGACGACGACGCCTCGGGCGCCGGGCACCCTCGAAATCGTCGATGCTGGCGCGCCGATGGCGAGCACCCTGCTGCCGGTACCGTCGTTCACGACCTCCGGCACCGCCGCATCCTGTGCACTGCCCTCGGCCCCGTCACTTGAAGACCTTGCCGAGGACGAACGCAGCCGTGACCGTCAGCCGCGTGCGCTTGCGGTGTGGGAGTTTGCGCTGGTGCGCGTGACCGACCGACAAGCGCTGGAACTCACCCTGGTCGACACGGTGCCGGCGTTCGTACGGCGCGAGGCCGAACTCGGCATCGAGCTGCGCGTGCTCGCGCCGACGGGCGAAATGGTTATTCGCAGTCCAGCGTCGACGCTGGACGGGCGCTCGATCAATCATTGGGTGTTCGGGACGGAGCTTCCGCGATCGGCCGCAGGGTTCGATGACTTCCAGGTTCAGTTTCACCTCACTTGCGCCGGCAATTGTCGGAGGCTTGCGGGCTGGCTCGCGGATGCGCAGCCGGCGGGGCCGCCGTTGACGCCGGCCGTGCAAGTGCTTTCGGCCGACAACGGCAACGCCGTCGCCATAGGTCTGTTGGTGCCCGCCGTCCAGAAGATCCGTGATGCGGCTGGAGGTGGGGGGGGTGGCGGAGGCGGGACCCCCCCGCCGCCGCCGCCGAACAGTTGAGAGCCCTAGAGACGGCCGGTCCGGTCGTCGTCGAATCCGGCGCCCGCGAAGGCGCCGGCCGTCGCACGCGTCAACGCGCGGTGAATGCGATCCGCGGCGGATTCCAGCAGGCCTGGCCCAGGGCCTCGTGCTTGCGGCCAGCCGCACCGCTGCACGATGATTGAAGCGAACTTCACGCGGGTTGTAGCTGGCTCGCGAGATAAACGCGAACCCGGGGATCAACGGTAAGGCCAATGCCGTTGACCAGTGCGGCGCGCGCTGCCGTCGCATCGCCGCAGCGTCGCGCCAGATGCCAGCGTGCGATCCAGTACGGTTGGTGTGCCCGCACCGACGCGGCGGGGAGCGCGTCCAGTACGCGCCGCGCCTCGGTCAAGTCGCCGATCTCGACGAGCGCTACGGCCAACCCGATCTCGCTCGCGCGGATCGGTGCCAGTCGATTCAGCGCGCGATACAGCTCGACGATGCCCGTCCACGGCGTGGCCCCGGTAAACAGGCGCTGGCAGTGCGCAGATTGAATTGCCGCCTCCAGCTGAAACGGGCCCGGGCGGCGCAGCGCCGCCGCCCGGGCGAGTAAACGATCAGCTTCGACGATCGCGCTGCGATTCCAGCGCGCGGTATCCTGTTCGGTCAGCGGTACGAAGGTCGCCACGCCTGCCGCGCTGTCGGTGAAGCGCGCCGCACGACGCGCGTGGCTCGACAGCAGCAGCGCGAGCAGTCCGATCGGTTCGGGTTCGTCCGGAAGCAGCGACGACACCACGCGCGCAAGGAAGATCGCTTCCTGCGCGAGGCCATCCAGAGCGATGTTCGACGCGATGCCCGAGCCTGTGGCGTCGACGCCCGCACTCTCCCAGTCGGCACCGAACGCGGCATAGATCCCTTCGAGCACGGCGTCCATTCGCCCGGCGAGTTCCCGCGCCTCGGGCGGATCGAATGCGATGCGCGCGTCGCGGATCTTCTGTTTCGCGCGCACCAGCCGCTGCGCCATCGCCGAGGGCGAAACCAGGAACGCCGACGCGATACGTCCGACATCGACGCCGAGCACGGTCTGCAACATCAGCGGCGTGCGCACCGTCTCGTCGATCGCGGGGTGCGCGCAGACGAACATCAGGTTGAGGCGACTGTCCGGCAGCACGACGCTCGCCTCGACCGACGCTTCGAGTTCGAGCAAGGTAGTCACGGCCGGGTCCTCGATCACCCGCGTGTGGCGCGCCGCGTGCAGCAGATTGCGCTTGGCAGCGGTGGTCAGCCACGCCTCCGGCGACGCGGGCACCCCGGTCCGCGGCCAGGTTTCGAGTGCGGCGACGA
>JACMMK010000464.1 GCA_014379045.1 Burkholderiales bacterium | reverse complement strand
CCGGCACGCCTCTGGCGATCGTCGGCGACGGCGCGCTGCTGCGCGCGGCCTCGCTCGATCCGATCGCGCCGCCGACGCGCACCGGCATCACCGGTACCACCGGGGTGCTCGACATCAAGGCCGGCGCCTCGATCGCTGCCGATCGATCGCTGTTGCTCGACGCGACCAACACCACGCGCTTTGCTGCGGCACTCGCCGTGCGACCGGGCGGCTCGGTCGCGCTCACGTCGAACCGGGTGAGCCTCGGGGAAACGGCCGGCATCACGGACGGGCTGGTGCTGTCCAATGCCCAGATCGACGCGTTTTCGTCGTTGGCCGATCTCACGCTGCGCAGCTACCGTACGATCGACGTGTACGGCAATGCCGTTATCGGCTCGCCCGCCCTGGCGTCGCTCGTATTGGACAGCGCGGGCCTCTTCGGCTTTCTCGGTGCGGGGGCGACGCCCAATTCCGCATCGATCAGCGCACGCAACGTCACGTTCTCCAACACGCAGAACGCGGTTTCGACCGCACTGGCCGACGGTGTCGGTCCACTCGTCGTGACCGGCACCACGGTCAACGTCGGCGCCGGCGCCCAGCGGATCGAAGGCTTCGGGGCAACGACCCTGCGCGCATCGGATTCGGTGCGGGTCACCGGCGCAGGCACGTTCGCAACGTCTACAGGTGTGTCGATCGACAGCCCGGTGCTCGCCGTCGAGCGTGACGCCGCTCAACGATGGACGATCGCCGGTGCGTTGGACGCGACGGGGGTTGCGGCTCCCTCGACAGCGTCTGCAAAGCCGGGCGGGCGTCTTGAAGTGACGGCCGACCGGATAGTGATTGGCAATACGTGGACCGCCCCGGGCGGCGAACTTGCGCTGACTGCGCGTAGCGGCGACCTGACGGTCGCCGATGGTGGCGCGTTGCTCACCGAAGGCGCCCTGATCCCCATCGGGGATTCGACGCTCGTCGTACCGGCAGGGCGCATCGCGTTGTCGTCCACCGCGGGCAACATAGATGTTCGAGCCGCAGGCAAGCTGAGCGTGTCCGGCGTGGGCAGCAGCGGTTCTGCGGGCACGTTGAAGTTGTCGGCGGTAGCGCCCGGCAAGGCGGTGAACGTGGCGGGCACCGTGTCGGGTTCATCGGTGGGCGGCAGGTCGGGCAGCATCGATCTGGACACGACGTCCCTCGATGATTTTTCGGCGTTGAATACCCGCCTCAACGCCGGTGGATTTTCCGAATCGCGACGGATCCGCACTCGCACCGATGATGTGACCGTCGCGGCAAGCGATTCGGTCCGCACGCGCCTGCTCGTGCTGACCGCCGATCAGGGCACGATCGATGTGCGCGGAACGATCGATGCATCGACCCCCCAGGGCGGCGGGCGCGTCGAAATCAACGCCGGCTCGGATCTCACCGTTGCCGGCACCGGACGCATCGTCGCTGCAGGGACAGGAACAGGCGTCGCCGCCACTGATCGTTACTCTCACGGCGGCGAAATCGTGTTGTCGACGATCGGGGGGCGACTCGCCGTCGAAACCGGAACCACCCTGGACGTGTCTGCCGGGGCACGCGGAGACGCCGGGCGCGTCGTGATGGCGGCACCGCGTACCGTGGGCGATCCGACCACCGCGCCGGTCGTCGATGCGTCGTTACAGGGGACCGTACGCGCGGTCGCCGGCGCGGGCGGAGCGGGCGGCGAGCTGGTGATCGAGGGCTGGCGCAGCTATGCGGTCACCGCGCTTGCGCCGACCGCGCAGATCGCCACCGAGTTCGGCGACTTCATGAGCCGGGTCGATCGCGCCGGCACGATCGCCGGCCTGACGCTGATCACGCGTGCAGACGGCAGCGCGCCGCTCTCGACCGCGGTGCGCGGGGGCGTTGAACAGACGCGCGCCTTCGCGCTGGACGTGAATGGCGCTCCCATCGCAGGCAGCGGGGACCTGACCCTGTCAGCGCTTTGGGCGCTGACCGGAAGCGACTGGATCGTCGGCGGCCAACCTGGTGCGCTCGCGGTGCGCGCTGCCGGATCGATCGTGTTGAACAACGCGCTGGGGTTGCCCGACGACAACCTGCTGACCACCCCGACCTGGGCGATCAAACTCACCTCGGGCGCGGATCTGGCCAGTGCAAGTCGCACTGCGACCGTCGATGTCACTGCGCTGGATGCCGCCTCGACCGGCGACCTGCGCCTGGGCACCAGCAGTTCCAAGGTGCGCACCGGTACGGGCAACATCGACCTGAGCGCGGGACGCGACTTCCAGATTCTGAACCTGTCCGCCGTTGTCTACACCGCCGGGGTACCGGGTGCGGACGGCGGGGCGACCAGCCGCTTTCCGGTGAGTGGCGGCGATATCCGGGTCAGTGCCGGGCGCGACGCCGTCGGTACGTCGGGCCAGTGGGTGAACGACTGGCTGCGTCGTGGAACGGCGTCTACGGCGCCGGCTGTTGTCACCGGCAACTGGTGGCCGAGCCGCCCCAGTGGACCGACCACGCCGGGGGCGGTCACCGTACCGCGCGCACTGAGTGCGTTCCGGGGAAACATCGGAACGCTCGGCGGCGGGGATATCGATATCGACGTACAACGCAATATCGTCGATCTGTCCGCATCCGCACCGACTTCCGGTCGCGTGTTCACGCCACCCGGCGGCTCGCCCCAACTCGAAGTGAAGGGTGGCGGCGATGTGACCATCAACGCGGTCGGCACGATCGAAGGAGGGGACTTCTTCGTAGGGCGTGGCGAAGGCCGCATCGATGCGGGGCGGTCGATCGGCGCGCTGCGCCCGACGGGCCTGTTGCTGATGGGCGAGAGTCACGATCCGGGAGACCGCGGCGCGACGTTCGACGTCCATGCGCGCGGCGCAGTCAACGTCTCGAGCGTCGCCAACCCGACGATCCTGGTGCAAAGCAGCCTCACCACCAGCCTGCCCAACAATCTGCCGACGGGATTCCAGAACCGGCGCGGGAATTTCTTCACGTATGCACCCGAATCTGCGGTGTCGATCTTTTCGACCGTCGGCGATGTCACCTTCGGCAATGCCCTGACGGCGCGACCGAGCCTCGCGGGACTGGGGGGCGGTGTGGTGACCACGGCGCCGGGCAACATCTACCCGCCGAACGTTTCGATCGTTGCCGCGCAGGGCGATCTCAACGGCGGCGGACCCGATCGCCCGATCCGCCTCTATCCATCGAGCAGCGGCGATCTGCAGCTGTTCGCGGGTGGCGACATAGCCCGTCAGTCGCTGCTGGTTTCGGACCAGGTGATCGGCAGCCTCTGGCCGACCTGGCGCAACCCGCAGATCACGACGGGCGAGAACAGTGTGGACGGCACCACACAGTTCACGGGCCTGTTCGCCGAGAGTGCGGCCCGATCCGTCACCCCGCGCGCGGAACCGGCGCGCGTCTACGCGTCGGGCAGCATCCTCGATTCGCAGTTCTCGATCCCTGGGCCGTCGTTGATCTACGCCGGGCGTGACATCGTGAGTACGCCGTTCGACCTACAGAATCTCCAGGCGGCGGACATCAGTCGTGTGAGCGCCGGGCGCGATATCCGGTTCGAGCCGAACCGCGCGGACGGGACGCCGGTGCCCGACGGTGGCTATATCCGGATCGGGGGACCGGGGGCGCTCGTGGTCGATGCCGGTCGCAACATAGACCTGGGCCAGAGCGCGGGAATCGTTGCGCTGGGCAACAACGTCAACAGCAGTCTGCAGACGCCGATCAGCGCCGAGTTGACGGTACTCGCAGGTACCACGGCCCGTCCTGCAGCGGCCGACGTGGCCGCGTTCTTCGCCAACCTGCAGGCAGTGGGGACGATCGGGTCCCTAGGCACCGCCGGGATCGGCTCGCCTGATTACCAGGCGGCGGTCGCCACGTTGCGCGCGGCGGGCATCGAACCGGACGCGGGTGCTGCGAACACTGCGATCGGCCGCCTCTTCGGTCCGGGGAGCGTCGGCAACGGAAGTCTCACGATGTTTTTCTCGGCGATCCGCACCGACGGGGGCAGCGGCATCAATCTGCTTGTTCCCGGGGGAAACATCAATGTCGGGCTGCCGGTGGCGGGAGGCGCCAATACCGGTTTGCTGACCCTTGCCGGCGGGGGCATCCGTACGTATCTCTCTGGCGACTTCAACGTCAACCAGTCTAAGGTCGTCACCCTGCAGGGCGGCGATATCCTGATCTATTCGAGTCTCGGCAACATCGATGCGGGTCGCGGCGCGCTTTCGTCGCGCACCACGGCGCCGCCGCGTCGCGTCGAACGCCGGGACGCACAAGGCAACGTGATACCGGGCGTGTTCGATTTCGTACCCCCGATCGATGCAACCGGCGCAGGCATCCGCACGTTGACCTCCGACCCCGACGGCACCGGGCCGCTGCTTGCGCCCACCGCGGGCGACGTGTTCCTGTTCGCACCCAGCGGCTTCATCAACGCCGGCGAGGCGGGAATCGGCTCGGCGGGCCGCTTGATCATTTTCGCGCCCGTGGTCATCAACGCACAGAATTTCGCGGCAGCCGGAGGGATCAGCGGCGCGCCAGTTGCACCGCCTGCGTTCACCACAGGTTCGCTCGCGGCAGGCGCGGCGGGTAGCGCGGCATCGCGGGGTTCGGAAGACAGTGCGCGCGCAGCGGCAGGCGCGGGCGAACGCTCGGTCGTGTTCAAGTCCTCGATCCTCACTGTCGACCTGCTCGGCTTCGGGGCGCGATTCGAAGTGCCGCAGGACACACCGGCTACGCGCGTGCAGGAAGTGTGTCTGGTTCCTGGAACCAACCTCAAATGCCCATAGCGTGGGCTCCACGGCGCCTTCTTCAGGCAACCGGGCGCCCGCGACCTTTCACTGAGCCCAGCACCCCACCGCGCGTCGTCGCACTCGCATCGACGGCTACCAGAGGAACAGAACCATGAACAGGCTGTTGTCGGCGCTTCTCTGTATGTTGATCGGACTCGCGCTGCCGTTGCCCGCCGCCGCCTGGTGGAACGACGAATGGACCGGCCGCAAGAAGATCACCCTCAATACCGGTGACAGCGGTGCGGTCACGAAGGAAAGCGTTACCCAGGCGGTGGTCGCGGTGCGTCTGCACACCGGCAACTTCTCCTTCCTCGACGCGAAAGAAGACGCCTCCGATATCCGCTTCATCGGCGCCGACGACAAGACCCCGCTCAAGTTCCACGTCGAACGCTTCGATGCGACGAACGAGCTGGCGGTGATCTGGGTGCAAGTGCCCGAGATCGCCGCGGGACGCACGTCGGAAATCTGGATGTACTACGGCAACCAGAAGGCGACTTCGGCGAGCGACCCGAAGGGCACCTACGATCCTGCGCAGCTGTTGGTGTTTCACTTCGCCGAGTCATCGGGCAACCCGATGGATTCGACCAGCTTCGGTCACAACGCGGCGCAGTCGACGGCGAAGATCGGCACCGTGGGCGTGCTCGGCAGCGCAGCGAGTTTCGACGGCACCGGGCGCATCGGCGTCGGCGCCGTGCCATCGTTGCGGGTACCCGCGACCGGCGGGCTTACGGTCATGGCCTGGGTCAAGCTCGCGGCCGATGCCCCCGGCGGGCAGCTCGTCCAGTTCGGTGAAGCGGGCAGGGGACTCACGCTCGCGATCGAGAAAGGTCGTGCGGTTGCGCGCTTCATCACCGCCGCCAGCCGCGGCGAGGCGTCGGCAACCAACCCGTTGAAGCCCGATGCCTGGCACCACCTCGCGGTGACGGTCGGGGCGGGACGACTCACGCTGTTCGTCGACGGTGAAGCGGCCGGCACGGCCAACGTGCAGATGGCCGAGACCGGGGGTGACGTACTGATCGGCACCGGCCTGCGCGGTGAGCTCGACGAAGTATCGGTCGCCTCGGCCGCGCGCAGTGCCGACTGGGTTCGCGTCGCTTATGCGACCCAGGGTGGCGACGGACGTCTGCTTGCGGTGACCGACGGCGGTGCGGCCGCCTCGGGCGGCGGTGATCACGCCTACCTCGGCGTGCTCGTCGACTCGCTGACGATCGATGCGTGGGTGGTGATTGCCATCTGCGGCGTCATGCTCGTGATCAGTATCTTCGTGATGATCGCCAAGGCGATCTACGTGTCACGTCTGGATGCCGCGAATCAGCGCTTTCTAAAGGACTTCGCGCGGATCGGCGCCGACCTGACCCGGCTCAAGGAAGCATCGGCCCGACTCGGCGGCTCCTCATTGTTCCGCCTGTATCGAATCGGCATCGAAGAGCTTGAAAAGCGCTTGAACCGCGACGATGGACCCGCCGCGCCACCGGCACTGCGCTCGGTCGGTGCAGCTGCCGTAATGCCGCCTCCGATCGACGAGGTCAACCTGTCGGTGCAGACCCTGGGTGCCATCCAGTCATCGATGAACGGCGGGCTCGTGCGCGAGAATCATCTGCTCAACCGCCAGATGGTGCTGCTCACGATCGCGATCTCGGGCGGGCCGTTTCTTGGTCTGCTCGGCACCGTGGTCGGCGTGATGATCACCTTTGCCGCGATTGCCGCCGCCGGCGATGTCAACGTGAACGCGATCGCGCCGGGGATTGCGGCGGCCCTGCTGGCAACCGTCGCCGGCCTGGGCGTCGCGATTCCCGCGCTGTTTGGCTACAACTATCTGGCCACGCGGATCAAGACCGTGAACACCGACATGCAGGTGTTCGTCGAGGAATTCATGGCGCGAATGGCCGAGCGATATTCGCGCTGACCCGCTTTGAACGAGGATTGCCCCGATGCAAGTTCAGGAAGAAAACGCCGTCTACGACCAGATCAACATCACGCCGATGCTCGACCTGGCGTACGTGCTGCTGGTGATGTTCATCATCATGACCACCGCCTCGGTGCAGGGAATCAAGGTCAATCTGCCGAAGGCGAGTGCGGCACCGAGCCTGGCGAAACCGCAGACCAAAGCGATCACCGTGCGCGAGGACGGGCAGATTTTCCTCGACGCCTACCCGGTCTCGATGCAGCAGCTCGAAGACAACCTGCGCCAGGCGAAGGCAGCGAATCCGGAACTTCCGGTGGTGATCAAGGGTGACGCGAAGGTGCAGTACGAGAAAGTGATCGACGTGCTCGACCTGATGGGACGGCTCGAGATCACGCAGCTGGGATTGGTCACGCAGCGGCTGACGAAGTGACGCCGGTGCGTAACGTGCGCGGGGCGAACGGCGCCGCCACTCGGCGATGAATGCGCCTGAGCCGTTCGACGACGCGGACCTCGACGCCGAGGAGCCGGTCGGTCTGGGACGCCGGGTCATGCGCGTCGCGTTGTGGTCGATCGGCGCGCTCGCGGTCTGCGGCGCGCTCTGGCTGATCGTCAAAGGGTTGCTGACCGAACGCGGCAGCACCAAGGCCGCGGTGCAGCAGGTGGTGATCATGCGCCCGCCGCCGCCGCCCCCCCCCGCCGCCGAAAGACCTGCCGAAGCCGCCCGAGCCGAAGCCGAGAGAGGAAGTGAAGATCGATGAACCGCCGCCGCGACCCCAGGATCAGCCGAAGGCGGCCGAAGCGCCTCCCGACCAACCGCTCGGCGTCGATGCAGCGGGGACCGGTGCCGGCGATCAGTTCGGCCTGCTCGGCAACCGCGGCGGCAGGGATCTCGTCGGCAGCGCGCCGACGATCGGGGGTGGCACCGGCAAGGGTACCGGCTTCGATGCGTTCGCGCAGTACCGGTCGCAAGTCCAGCAGCACGTGGCCGAGTCGCTCAGCCAGAACAAAAAACTGCGCGCGGCCGGCGACTTCAAGATCGTGCTCAACCTCTGGTTGCGCGCCGACGGCACGGTCGAGCGGTTTCAACTCGCCAGTACCAGCGCAGGGCCGGAACTCGAAGCGTTGCTGCGCGTGGCGCTTGCCGAAGTCCCCCCGTCTAGGCGCCCCCTACCGAAAGACCTTCCGCAGCCGTCCCGCATCGTCGTAACCAACCGCTTCTAAAGTTGCCCGCTCCAGGCGCGCAGCGGCATGGGCAACGCCATCCAACGTCACCGCAACCTAGAGAAAGCCCGCACATGTTCCCCAGACGCGCGTCGCTATGCGCCTTGGCCGTTTCCCTCTGCTTCGCGCCGATCGAGGCCCTCGTCCCGATCGCGCTCGCCCAGGAGCGCGAGGAACTCGAAGCCCTGCGTCAAACCACGGTCCGGTTGATCGAGTTGCTGGTGAAGGAGGGCATCCTCAGCCAGCAGCGCGCCGACGAACTGGTCAAGCAGGCGCGCCAGCCCGTGCCCGTGGCGAGCGCCGACGCGAAACCGGGCGTGCCGCCGGTGCGGGTGCAGTACGTCCCCGAGATCGTGCGCCAGCAGTTGCGTGACGAGATCCGCCAGGAAGTGCTGGCGACAGCGAAGAAGGAAGGCTGGGTCGCGCCGAACATCCTGCCCGACTGGGTCAATCGCATAACCTTCGAGGGCGACATCCGGTTGCGCTCGCAGTCGGAGTTCTATCCCGACGACAACGACCCGCTGTTCCAGCCGCTGAACGTGATCCAGAGCAACCAGCAGGGGCGGCCGGTGTTTCCGGCGGCGACCCCTGACCGACAGCGTCTGCGCGCGCGCGTGCGCCTCGGTGCGACGGCGCAGATCACTGACCAGTGGCAGACCGGCATCCGCATCGCAACCGGCTCGTCGACCGAGCCGGTGTCGCAGAACCAGACGTTCGGCGAGAACTTCAACCGCTACACGATCGGGCTCGACCGCGCGTTCCTGAGCTATCGGCCGGCCGAGCGCGTCGAGATCGTCGGCGGCCGGATGGCCAACCCGTTCTTCAGCACCGATCTCATGTTCGCCAACGACCTGTCGGTCGATGGCGTGATGGTGCGCTATCAGCCAGCGTCGACGACGATGGGTTTCGCGCCGCTCGCGAACATCGGCGCGTTTCCGGTGCAGGAAGTGTCCGCATCCAGCGGCGGAGACAAATGGATGTTCGCGGGTCAGGCCGGCGTGCAGTGGCGCTCGGAGGGCTTCCGCGCGCGCGTCGCCGGCGCGCTCTACGACTACCAGAACCTCGAAGGCAGGCCGAACACGGTCGGTTCCACCGCAAACAATTTCACTGCCCCGGGGTTCACTCAGAAGGGCAACTCGATCTTCAACATCAACTCCGCGGACCCCACGGCTGCGGTGCTCTACGGCTACGCCTCGGAGTTCCGGATCGCGAACCTCAATGCCGAACTCGATTGGGCATTCATGGGTTCGACGCGGGTCGTGCTCTCGGCCGATTACGTGCGCAACCTCGGCTTCGACCAGCAGGAGATCCGCAACCGTACCGGACTCGACATCTCGCCGCAGATCGACGGCTATCGCCTGGGAATCTCGGTCGGCCACTCGCGCATGTCCCGGGCACACGACTGGCAGGTGTTCACCACCTACAAACGCGTCGAGCGCGATGCCGTCGTCGATGCATTCACCGACAGCGATTTCAGACTGGGGGGAACGAATGCGAAGGGCTTCACGCTCGGTGGCAGTTACGGCTTCGCCAACAACCTCTGGCTGACCGTGCGCTGGTTGAGTGCGAATGGGATCGACGCGCCGATCGTCGCGAGTCTCCCGAATGTGCCGCCGAAGTTCGGTGCCGACGTGTTGCAGGTCGACCTGAACGCCCGATTCTGATGAAGGTGCCGATGAACCCTTCGACGAAGCACGGGCTGCCGACCACCCGGGACTGCGGCGCCATGCAGCGGCGGTCGAGCGGGTTGCCTGCCGCAACCGTGTTCGCGATCGGCGCGCTCGTATGTGCGAGCGCCTTTGCGCAAGGCAACGACCCCGCGAAGGAGCGTGAACGCCGCCTGCTTGAGCAGGTTCGCCGCGCCCAGTCTGCGCAGCAGCAGTTGGCCAAGGAGAAGGCCGAGCTCGAGAAAGCGCGGGAGGACCTCGACGCGCAATTGAAGAGCGCGGAAGCTACCGGGCGCGCTGCCCAGGGTCGCGCCGGAACCCTCAAGCGGGAAGTCGACGCGGCTTCAGCGAGGCTGGCCGAGGAACGCGCCAACGGCGAGCGGCTGAAAGCGGAACTTGCAGCGTCGACCGAGGCGGCGCGTTCCGCGCAGAAGGCGATGGAGGCGCGGATCCAGCAGCTGACCACCGACAACGCAGAGACACTGCGGCGGGTAGGGCTGCGCGAAACACAACTGCGCACGCTGCAGGAGACCAGCGACGAACGCGCGACGCGGCTGGACGAGTGCACGACCCGCTTCGACGGGGTGTACCGAGTCGGTCTCGAACTCGTCGAGCAGCTGCGCGCGCGTACGGCGGGGCAGGCCGACCCCGTTTTCCAGTTCGGGCGAGTCGAAGGTTTCGAGAGTGCACAGACATTCAGGGACCGGCTCGACGAGCAGCGGTTCGGCAAGGGTCTGCCGCGCAATCCTTAGATCGCGTGCATCGCATGCGTGCCGGTGCCCCAACACGACGAACGCTTCGACGTCGGTCGGACTTGCCGATGACAACAGTATCCGCGCCTCGACGAGTTGTTCGCGCGCGAGAAAACCCCGTACGTGCGCCGCAGTGTGAGGGGACATCTACCGCCTCCGCTCAGCGCGGCCGCGTACGTGCCAGCTGCAGCACCAGATAGCCGCCCAGCATCCCGCCCAGATGCGCGAAATGTGCGACGCCCGCCTGCGTTCCGGTCACCCCCAGCACGAGTTCGAGAGCGGCATACAACGACACGAACAGCCAGGCCGGCATGGGGATCGGCGGGATCAGCAGCAGTATCCGCCGTCGCGGGAAGAACATCCCGAACGCGAGCAGCACACCGAACACGCCGCCCGAGGCGCCCACGGTGGGATAGGCCTGCGTGCTTGTCCAGGCGACGAGCAGTTGCAACAGTGCAGCCGACACCACGCAGACGAAGTAGTAGCGCAGGAACCGGCGCGGGCCGAGCACGCGTTCGACATCGCGCCCGAACATCCAGAGCGCCAGCATGTTGACGCCGAGGTGCAGCACGCCGCCGTGCAGGAAACTGTAGCTGACCAGTTGCCAGACGATGAAGTGCGGACGCGTGTCCGGTCCCGGAGGCCACAGCGCGAACCATGTGAGCAGCCAGTCGCCGTAGAAAATCTGGGCCCAGAAAACGGCGATGTTGAGGAAGAAGATCGTGCGAACCATCGGGGGCTACATTAACTCAGGTGGGCGCCTACGGCGCAGGTTCAGCGTTGTAGACGGACTGTCCGGACACGCCGGATTCGGGACGCTAAAGGCGTTGGCGAAGCGCGGCTCCGCGCGCCGCGATCCAGGGGTCGAGCGCCCTGGTTTGCCGACTACCGTCTACGTGGCAACGCGAGCCGTCGCTTCGTAACACGCACGCGCGCTGCACAGGTGCGGAACACGGGGTGCGCGGCCGCTCGACGTTGAACCGACCTTCACACGCGCAGGATGCGTTGCTTCTCGCGCTGCCATTCCCGGTCTTTCTCGCTGGCCCGCTTGTCGTGCTGCTTCTTGCCCTTGGCGAGTCCGATCGCGAGTTTGATCCGCCCGCGGGTCAGATGGAGATCGAGCGGCACGAGCGTGTAGCCGGCGCGCTCGACTCGACCGATCAGCGTGTCGATTTCCTCGGCGTGCAACAGCAGTTTGCGGCTACGCGTGGGGTCGGGATCGACATGTGTCGACGCCGATGGGAGGGGACTGATGTGACAGCCGATCAGAAATACTTCTCCGCCGCGCAATACGACGTACGCCTCTTTCAGTTGCGAGCGACCGGCACGAATCGCTTTCACCTCCCAACCCATCAGAGCCATCCCGGCCTCGAAACGTTCTTCGATGAAGTAATCGTGCGAGGCTTTGCGGTTCTCCGCCAGACGCATGTCAGTTATGAAAGACTCCTCGTGTTCAGGGGGCGCATACCGACGAAACAGGGGCGAAAGCATCATTCGCCAGCGTTTCGCACGACCTCGTGGGCGCAGAACGCCTGAAAGGGCGCGTAAAAAGGGTGAGAAAATCGCGGAAACCCGTTATTCTACGAGCTTTTTCTCGGGGCGGTCCCGTAATCAGCCGGTAGCTTACGTGTCACGCCGGGTGTTCGGCAGGTCGCAATATCATCGGCGCACAGGTCCGATGCGCCAAGATGGTGCAGCGTTTCGCGTTGCGGGCGTACGGTCGAGGTACGGTTAGGTTGGGTCGATGGCATTGGTCGAAAAGTCGGTGCTGGTGCAGTACACCCCGGCACAGATGTTCCGGTTGGTCGACCGGGTGGAGGACTATCCGGAATTCCTGCCGTGGTGTGGCGGCAGTTCGGTCAGCGATCGTAGCGAAGCTAAGTTGCGCGCGACCGTGAAGATCGACTACCACGGGGTGCGGCAAAGCTTCACCACCGAGAACATCCGGCACGAGCCGGAAGCCATAGAGGTCAAGTTGATCGACGGGCCTTTCCGGAACCTGGACGGGTCGTGGCGATTCAAGGCGTTGGGTCAACAAGCTTGCAAGATCGAGTTTCGGCTCCACTACGAGTTTTCGAGCCGGATTCTTGAGAAATTGCTTTCCCCGGTGTTCAATCGTATTGCGAACACCTTCGTCGATGCGTTCGTGAAGCGGGCCGAACAGGTCTACGGCAAACAATGAGTGATTTCCGAGTAGAAGTGGTATATGCGCTGCCGCAACGGCAGACCTTGATCGCCCTGACGGTGGATGAGGGAACGACGGTCGCCCAGGCGATTCGTCGCTCCGGGCTGTTGGAACAGCATCCCGATCTCGACCCCAAGACAGCGCAAGTCGGGGTATGGGGACGCGCGGTAGAGCTCGACCATCGCCTGCGCGATCGGGACCGGGTGGAAATCTATCGCCCGGTCACCGCCGATGCGAAGGAGGCGAGGCGCGAGCGCGTGCAGGCGAGTCGCTCGGTCGTTTCTGCAGGCACGCGGCCGACGGCGCCCAGGCGCCGGGTGAAGAGCTGAGACGTCGAACCCGCGTCATTGCGCGAGTGAATCGCGCAACGACGCTATTTCGGCGACGCTATTTCGGGGGTGAGACCTGGGTTGACCCTGGCGGCGGGGATGCAGCCGGTTTGCACCATGAATCGGCCGAGCGCTGTGCATCGACGAGCTCTTTTTCGCGCTCCTTGTCGTCGAGGAATACGCGTTCGCCGGTCTTGGTGTCCAGACGGGTCGCCCGTCCCCCGGCCTGCAGGTTGCGCACGTAGGCCTGCGCCTGGTCACAACGCTGGGATCGTTCCTTCGATTCGGCGTCGCTCTTGTCCTGCTTGATTCGGCTTTCGTCGCGCTCGAGTTGGCGTTTGTTGAAATCGAGCGCCTTTTCGTTGAGCGTCTGACCTTTTTTCTCGTCGCCCTTGACCGGCGCGGCGGCGGCGCCCGGCCCTGGGCCGCTCACCGGGCCGGACGGCACCTTGCCACCCTGGACCTTGAAGTCTTTCACCGACGCGTCGGGGGGGCGATCGGACACCTGACGCCGCCCCTGAGCATCCGTCCAGGTGTAGATCTGCGCGAGCGCATGGCCAGTGGATATGATCCACAGGCAGGCAACGAGCGCAGCGGTACGAGATTGAATGCGTGCCATGGAGTCCTCGAAGGGATGAGCCGAACTGGGGATTGACGCACCCCGACGCGCAGCGAGTGACGCCGCTCTACGTGACTAACGGCTTGTCCGCGCAGGTGTTGACCCCTGGTTTGATTGAAAAACGAATATTTTGCATCGGCGACGAGAAGGACAACTGCCGTGTGCCCGACCGCCCGCACACTAATCGGCGGGACCGAGGCCGTCAACGCGTGCGCGCTCGATCTGCCGAGGGTATGGCACGCTTGCCGGCAACAGCTTTGCCGGATTGTCGGTGTGCGATGCACAGTCGTATAATCGCGGCTTTGGCGGGGGACCCGGATGCCTGTCGTGCAACGCGCGCTCACTTTCGACGACGTTTCGCTGCTGCCCGCTCATTCCACCGTCCTGCCCCGTGATGTCAGTCTGGCCACCCGGCTGACCCGCAAGCTGAGTCTGAACGTTCCGGTGGTGTCTGCGGCGATGGATACCGTGACCGAGGCGCGACTGGCGATCGCGCTCGCACAGGCGGGCGGTATCGGCATTCTGCACAAGAACATGTCGGCGCGCGATCAGGCGACGCAGGTGACGAAGGTGAAGCGCTTCGAGTCGGGAGTGGTCAAGGACCCGATCACGATTCCTCCCGACATGACCGTCGGTGAGGTGTTGGCGTTGACGCGTCAGCACCGCATATCGGGCCTGCCGGTCGTCGAAGGCAGTCGCGTCGTCGGTATCGTCACCAACCGCGATCTGCGTTTCGAGACGAATCTCGATCAGCCGGTGCGCAACATCATGACGCCACGCGATCGGCTGATCACGGTGCGCGAAGGCGCGAGCCGTGAAGAGGCGAAGACCTTGATGCACCGGCATCGCCTCGAGCGCGTGCTGGTGATCGACGACAAGTTCAACCTGCGCGGTCTGATCACGGTCAAGGACATCACGAAGTCGGTCGAGCACCCGCTCGCCAGCAAGGATGGACAGGATCGCCTGCAGGTCGGCGCCGCCGTCGGTGTGGGCGAGGGCACGCGCGAGCGCGCGGCGATGCTGATCGATGCCGGCGTCGATGTCGTGGTCGTCGATACCGCGCACGGGCATGCGCAAGGTGTGCTCGACACGGTTCGATGGGTCAAGACCAATTTCCCGAATGTCGAGGTGATCGGCGGCAACGTTGCGACGGCGGCCGGTGCGCTTGCGCTGATCGACGCGGGCGCCGATGCGATCAAGGTGGGCATCGGTCCCGGCTCGATCTGCACGACCCGCATCGTCGCCGGCGTCGGTGTGCCGCAGATCACCGCGATCATGAACGTGGCCGAGGCGTTGAAGCCGCGTGGAGTTCCGCTGATCGGCGACGGGGGCATCCGATATTCGGGCGATATCGCCAAGGCGATCGCCGCCGGGGCGAATACGGTGATGTTGGGCGGCTTGTTTGCAGGCACCGACGAGGCGCCCGGCGAGATCGAGCTGTATCAGGGACGTTCGTACAAGTCGTATCGCGGGATGGGTTCGCTCGGCGCGATGCAGCAGGGCTCGAGCGATCGATACTTCCAGGACGTCGAAGACGGTATCGAGAAGCTGGTGCCCGAAGGCGTCGAAGGACGCGTGCCGTACAAGGGCAGCGCGTTCGTCGTCGTCGAACAGCTGATGGGCGGACTGCGTGCGAGCATGGGCTATCTCGGTTGCGCGACGATCGCCGAGGTGCACACGAGGGCGCAGTTCGTCGAGATCACCGCCGCCGGCGTACGTGAGTCGCATGTGCACGATGTACAGATCGTGAAGGAAGCGCCAAATTACAGAGTCGAATAGGGCGCCGGTGGCCGCGTCGACCAGCCCGCAGGCGTTGCGTTCGAGTCACGATTGCATCCTGATTCTCGACTTCGGCTCGCAAGTGACGCAGCTGATCGCGCGCCGGGTACGTGAGGCGAACGTGTACTGCGAGGTTCACCCCTGCGATCTGGCCGAGGCCGAGATCCGGCGCATCGCACCGAAGGGCGTCATTCTGTCGGGCAGCCACCTTTCCGCGTACGACGAAACGACCGATCGGGCGCCTCAGGCCGTGTTCGAGCTCGGCATTCCCGTCCTCGGCATCTGCTACGGCATGCAGACGATGGCGCAGCAGCTCGGCGGCAGCGTCGAGAGCGGTGAGAGTCGCGAGTTCGGCTTCGCCGAGGTGCGCGCGCGGGGTCACACCTGGTTGCTCGACGGGATCGAAGACTCGCGCAATGCGCAGGGGCACGGCCTGCTGCAGGTGTGGATGAGCCATGGTGACAAGGTCACCGCGCTGCCTCCCGGGTTCAAGCTGATGGCCTCGACCGAAACCTGCCCGATCGCGGGCATCGCCGACGAAGCGCGCCACTTCTACGGCGTGCAGTTCCACCCCGAAGTCACGCATACGAAGCAGGGCGCACGCATCCTCGAACGCTTCGTGGTCGACATCTGCGAGTGTGTGCCCGACTGGGTGATGAGCGACTATGTCGCGGAGGCGACAGAGCGCGTGCGTGCGCAGGCCGGCACCGACGACGTGATCCTCGGCCTGTCGGGCGGCGTCGATTCGGCGGTGGCGGCCGCGCTGATCCATCGCGCGATCGGCGACAGGCTCACCTGCATCTTCGTTGATACCGGGCTGCTGCGCCTGGGCGAGGGCGATCAGGTCATGGAGACGCTGCACCGGCATCTGGGTGTGAAGGTGGTGCGCATCGATGCCGGGCCGTGTTTTCTGAGCGCGCTCGCAGGCGAGTCCGACCCCGAAGTCAAACGCAAGATCATCGGTCGCGAGTTCGTGCATGTGTTCCAGGATGAAGCTGCGAAGCTGCCGAACGCGAAGTGGCTCGCGCAGGGGACGATCTATCCCGATGTGATCGAGTCGGCGGGCGCCAAGAACAAGAAGGCGACGACGATCAAGAGCCACCACAACGTCGGTGGCCTGCCCGACACCCTGCATCTGAAACTGCTCGAGCCGCTGCGCGAGCTGTTCAAGGACGAGGTGCGCGAACTCGGTGTCGCCCTCGGCCTGCCGCGCGAGATGGTGTTCCGTCATCCGTTCCCCGGGCCGGGGCTCGGCGTGCGCATCCTCGGCGAAGTGAAGCCCGAGTTCGCCGACCTGCTGCGCCGTGCCGATGCGATCTTCATCGACGAGTTGCGCAGGACGATGCATGAGGGACGCAGCTGGTACGACCTGACCAGTCAGGCGTTTGCCGTGTTCCTGCCGGTCAAGGCGGTCGGCGTGATGGGAGACGGGCGCACGTACGAATACGTCGTCGCGTTGCGCGCGGTGCAGACGCAGGATTTCATGACCGCACAGTGGGCGCATCTACCGCACGAGTTGCTCGGCCGGGTGTCGAACCGGATCATCAACGAGGTGCGAGGGATCAATCGGGTGGTGTACGACATCTCGGGGAAGCCGCCGGCGACGATTGAGTGGGAGTAGGGGGACTTTCGAGAACGATCGAATATCTCCGAGCTCTATCGAACCGACCTAGACCACGTTCCACATGGAAAACGGCTTCTATGGAGGGCAGTATCTCGCAGAATCAGCATTGATCCGCATGCCAGAAACCAGTCATACACGCTCGTTCTTTGTCGGCCGGAAGTACTTGTTGCAGGAAATACCGTTGGCAGCATGACAGTGAATCCGGTCAGTCAGCGCGCCTATTCATTCCATCACTGCGCAGTGATGTTTGCCGCCTTGGCGACGCGTGACGCTGACTCGATCTCGCGGCGAACGAAGCGACTGAAGTCGGCGGGTGACATGCTCATCGGCTCCGAGCTCAGTTTCGCGAGCTGGTCGCGCGTTTCCGGCAAAGCGAGAGCGCGCGCGATATCGCCGGCGATCTTCTCGACGATTGCGGGCGGCGTACCGGCCGGCGACCACATGCCGAACCAGATGACATCCTCGAAGCCCCGAACACCTGCCTCGTCGAGCGTCGACACGCCCGGGAGATCCGGGGCCCGGGTGAGGCTGGTGACGCCGAGCGCGCGCAACTGGCCACCCCTGATGAACGGCATCGCCGTGCCGATGGAAGGGATCGAGAATGTAACCCTGCCCGCGATCACGTCGTTCATTGCCTCCGGGCCGCCCTTGTACGGCACATGCATCGCGTCGATGCCGCTCTCGATCCGGAATTTCTCCATCGTGAAGTGGACGCCGGTCCCGGTTCCGGGGGAGGCGTAGGTAATCTGGCCGGGGCGGGCTTTCGCAGCCGCGACCAACTCTGCCACGCTCGCATAGCCGGCAGAAGGGGCAGTTACCAAGACCTGCACCAATCGGGCGAGCGGCGCAATAGCGATCAGGTCCTTCAGGGGGTCATAGGGGAGCTTTGTGCTTATCGCCTGACTGGTCGCAAAGCCTGAGCCGCTCCCGAGCAGCGTGTATCCGTCCGAAGGCGCTCGCGCGACCGCGGCTGTGCCCGCCGTCGTCCCGCCTCCTGGACGGTTTTCGACGAGAACCGGTTGACCCCAGGCGTCGGCGAGTTTCTGGCTCAGCAGTCGGACGACGATGTCGTTGCCGCTCCCCACCGTGATCGGGACGATCACTCGCACAGGCTTGACCGGATACGTTTGTGCGCGTGGGTCGCTGGTCGTGAACAGCGCAGCTGCGATCAACAGCGCAAGCTTTCCGCTTTCCATCGAAGCCTCCGTGTAGGCGATGAGGAAGCGTACCCAAAAAAGCGGTTGGCAAATGACCCATTCTGAGAACCGCCGCAACCCATATTGGCGCCGTCAGCGCTTCGCCTTGAGCAGGCCTTTTTCGTGTGCGGTGAGCACAGCCTCGCGCCGGGTTCCAGCGCCCAGCTTCGCCATGATCGCCGTGACGTGGTGCGACACGGTCCTGTGGGAGCGGTGCAGCCGGTCGCCGATCGCGGCATTCCCGAGGCCTTCCCCCAGGAGGGCGAGCACTTCGAGCTCCCGCCTGGTCAGCCCCAGTGGATGAATTCGGGTGCTCGGACGCGGGCCGCGCGGGATGCGGACCACACCACGCCGCGCCAGCAGTCCACGGCATCGAGCGACGGACGCGCGGGCGCCGAGGCGGTCGAGCATCCAGATCCCCGAACGCTGGGCCTCGGCGTCGCCGTCGCAAAGTGCGAGCGCACGTTCATAAGGGCAGCCGAGCGCTTCCCAAGCCGCTGCAGCGGCGGACCAGTCTCCCTTGGTTTGGAGACCGTAGGGGGTTGCAGGAGCCTCGCCCTCGTTCGAGGGGCCGCCGAGCCGCCAGAGCCAGAATACCGCCATTTCCCGCACCCATGGATACCCGCGCATCGATTCTGCCTCGAGCACACCGCGGTGGGCGAAATCGAGCGCGGTTCGGTCCTCGCCTTCCAGCCAATGCAGTTCGGCAAGACGCACGAGGGCATGTATCTTGGAAAGGAGGGAGCCGATCTTGGACGTCGCTGTATCGAGCGCGCGCTCGAGGTAACTTCGCGCGGGACCACCGCCTGTTCGCGCGTGATACTGGCCGAGCACGAAGAGCGCGTTGAGTTCAGCGATTCCCGGGAGATCTGCATCAGTGAGCAACTCGGTTGCGCGCGCTTCGGCATGCGACCAGTCTCCCTGGACAAAACGCTTCCGTGCCTCGAGTGCGAGCAGCGGCGCCTTGTGCCCATCGAGGTCGCGCGCATCTGCGAAGCGCAGGCCCGCGTTCAGTGCCCGCTCGGCGTCGTCAAGTCGCATGCTGTTGAGCGCAAACATCGAGAGGCAGAAGTAAGCTTTTGCCGCACCGAGGTCGTCGTCGTCCTTGAGCGCGAGCGCCAGCGCACGCTCGGCTGCCGAACTGTCCGGCTCACAAAAGAACGAATGCTTGCGCAATTCGCCTTCTAGAAGGACGTGGCAGAGCGCGGCCCTTTCCCCGGCGGACTCGGCGGTTGCCACGGCCTGCCCGTGTCGGATATCCGCCTCGCCGGCTCGTCCTTCCATGCTCAGGACGAACGCCTCGTTCATGTACGCCTTCGCCAGTTCACCCGACGCGCCGTGCGATTCGAGAAGAGTGACGCACGATTGCGCCAGCACTGCGAACTCCACGCTTCTGCGACGGAACACACCCACATGCAGCATCTCGAAACGCGCTCGACGGTTGGCGCCTTGCGCGAAGGTCTCCCCGGCCTCGCTCAGGAGTTGGAAGCTTCGCGCGTTTGCCGCGAGCGCCTCTTCGCTGGCACCCGTCAGCGCGCACTCCACCGCCAGACTGTCCATCAGGCGAGCCCGTTCGAGCGGCAGCAAGGTCCCGCTGTGGCACAGCGCCCGCCGATAGAGCTCCGCGCTCTGTCGGTGCGCGCCTCGCAGGCTTGATTCAGTCGCTGCCGGTGGCGCGTAGCGCAGAACCTTGGCAGCGTCTCCTGCACCGTCTGCATGGTGGACAAGTCGCGCGAGCGTCGCGAAGGCGGCGTCCCCCTCCAGCGCCGCGAGTACCCGTGCATGCAGTAGGCGGCGCCGTACTTCATTCAGCGATCGCTCGATGATGCCTCGCACGAGTTCGTGGCGATAGCGGACATACCCTCGGTCGAAAACGAGGGTTCGGTTGTCGATGCACTCGGGCAGTGCATCCATGTTGGCCGTCGAGATCCGGTCGAGAAATTCGCGCTCGATCCGGTCCGGCACCACGGCGACAAGCTCGGCGAGATCGCGCGCGAAGGGCGACAACCGATCCAGTCGCGCCAGCATCGTGTCACGCAAGGACGCCGATACCTCGTCTCCAGGGGCGCGGAGAAGCTCGGTGACCAGCAAGGGATTGCCGTCCGTGATCGTGTGCAGATTTCGAATCTGCCGAGCGTGGTCGGCCGCCAGCCGGGCGACCGCGTTGGCTGACAGGCCATGCAGCCGGACGCGGGTGGCGTGATCGGCAGGCACATTGGCGATTGCACGAAGCAACGGATGGCCGGAACGGACCTCGTCCTCACGGAAGGTCACGACGAGCACAGCACGGCATCGGGAAATGCGTCGGGCGACGAACTTGATGAAGTCCGCAGTTGCGTCATCGGCCCAGTGCGCATCCTCCACGACAGCGAGGGTGCCGCCGGGATGTGCGTTCAATGCGTCCAGAAAGGACTGGAAGAGGCGGTAGCCGGGAAGCCCCGCGTTCAGCGACGCAAGGAGTTCGCCGCCGGCCATCTGGGCGATGTCGCGCACGGGACCGAGCGGTCGAGGCGTCGAAAGCGCGTCGCACGCGCCCCAGAGCACCCGAGTTCGCAACTGCTCGGACCGTACGAACGCCTCGACGAGCGACGTCTTGCCGATGCCGGCCTCGCCACTGACGAAGACACTGTGGCCCTGGCCGGCGCTCGCTCGGGAACGCGCGCCCGCCAGAAGTGCCAAGGGTGCCTCGCGCTCGAGCAGCGTTGCACCGAGGGCCCATTCTGACGCGTGGCGCGAGACGGCGTCGCCTCGAGTCCCGGCGGGGTCAACTCCGCAACGCGCGGGAACGTCGCGAACGGGACCTGGCCACTCAGTCATTCGACAACGCGAGGGGCCAGCATCCAGCCGCGTGACCCAATTCGATCACACGGCTCAAGCGGATCGCGTCCAGTTTTTTGAACATTGCGAATGTCACCGGAATGGCGTCTTGGATTATCGCTCATGATAGTAAGCAGCCGGTACTTGCGATCGACGAGCGTCTTGTGAAGCTTGAACAGCGTCGATGCTTTGACCATCGCCGATACCTTCGGAATCCGGTGTGGCTTCACGAACAGCGTGAGCAGTCCGAGTACGCAGCGGTCGACCCAGGTGAGATTCGGAGCGCGGCGGCGAGAGCGAGTGCCGATGATGATCTGCTGCTTGAGCAGCAGAGATTCGGCAGCGACTGCCCGGACGCCACCTGGGCGGAGAAGTTTCGCCACGGTGACCAGCAGATGGATCGCGAGGAGGAGCAGATCGCGCATGCGTGGAACGGTATCACGTCCTCTACGGCGCGCAAGGCAGCAGAACCCCCGCAGATCGAATCCGTTTTCCGTCGTCGGCAGCATGAATGTGTACTATCGAGTTAGTCTGATCGATCCATGTCGAGCAGAGCGAGAAAGCGCATGACACCGTCCGAAGCTTTGAACCTGCACCGCGAAGCGCTGCGACAACTGTGTCGCAGCTACGGCTTCGCTCGGCCCTGCGTATTTGGTTCCGTGCTGACCCACACCGACACCGAGGACAGTGATCTGGATCTGCTCGTTGAATCGCAGGATGGGACAACCTTGTTCACGCTGGCGGGTCTGGAGCAGGATGCACAGGTGTTGACTGGTGTACGTGTGTCGGTGCTGACGCCTGGATTTCTTTCGCCGAAGTATCGTGATCGAGTGATGCGGCAGGCTGAACCACTGTGACGCACGCGGAGCGCGCTGCGCAGTATCTGGAACACATGGCCAATGCGATAGACCGAGCGCGCCGCTATGCGGACAATGTGAAGAGCCTCGCAGGGCTTGAACAGGACGAGCAAGCCCAGGACGCGATCGTCCGGACCTTGGCGATCGTCGGCGAGGCGGTCACCCGATTACAGAAAGTGGCACCGGGGTTCATTGCAGCCCATCCCGAGGTTCCTTGGAACCTCATGCGCGGCATGCGCAACAAGATCATCCATGACTACATCGACGTGGATTGGGACGTCGTCTGGAACACCGTACAAAGCGATTTGCCGCTGCTGCGTCGGCAGATTGCCGAGCTTCTGAAGGAAGTGTCCTGACGTCTTGAGCCAGGCAGCTCTCCTAGCGCTGTGACGGTAAAAAAAAGAGCCGAGAAGCTGCATCGAAACAATGGCTTAGGCGTTTTATCCCGACCGTTCTTCGGCACTCTTCTGGTCCACATGAACATCTCATCCACGGTGTCGGCAAGCCCCGCAGGAGTCGATAGATCTCGATAGATCTCGATTGGTGACATTCGGCGGATTCGCCCGCAAACCCTCGCCAATGCTGGAGCCCCGCAGTTTGACGGTAGATTTGACGGTAAAAAACCGGCGGGGGTTGAGGCCGGTGCTTTACGAATCAACGGCTTGGAAGGCTCGTTGATGATCGAGTGGGAGTAGGCGGGGCATTTAGGGACGAGCGGGATCTATCGAGGTCTGTCGGGCCGCTCGATTTAAGCCATCGGTGGATGTCTGCTATCGGGATCAGTATCTGGCAGATTCATGGTCTGCCCGCAGACTAGAAACTCGCCATGCAGAGCGATTCTTCGACCATGATTCACTTGTCCGCGACGCAGCCTATCGTCTTCCCGCGCGGATCGAGTCAGTCATCTCTCAGCAGTTCAAACGGTCAGTCGAGACGGCCTGACTCACACCAGTGAGCCTCCGCAATACCCGGGGCGATTCAGTTCGGCCCGCCCAGAATGCGCAAGGGGTGGGAGCGGCCTTCTCCCCACTTCGGCATGTACTGGCTCAACACCTTGTTCTGCTTTTCCCAGCTACTAGTTCGCCAGCCCAAGGTGCTGTCACTGTAGGAGGCTAGTTTCCGCCCGAAGAATTGCATTGTGGCACCGACATCGCGCCGATTCTTGGCCGCGAAGTACGCTTGGAGAAGGTCAGCAATGCGGCTTCCGCGTGGAGGCGGTCCACAACTGCCGCCGGGTACTTGGCGTGAGGTAAGCCAGAGGCCTTCTCTGATCCGACCTCGCTAACCGGGGTCAGCGCACCCATGGCACGCGCATATCGTCCGGCGGCTCGTCGGACGTATTTATGATCT